>SLBH01000368.1 GCA_007126415.1 Spirochaetales bacterium | reverse complement strand
TCAGGAAGCTCCGCCGCACCGAGCTTCGGCTCGTAGCGCACCCCTTCGGCGACCTCGCGCAGCCGGTTGACCGCGAACTCGGGAAAACTGTCGGCAACAAGGATCTTCATCGCTCCACCTCCGGCGACGCGTGATACGGTCAGTATAAAACGGCCGGCGCAGCTGTCAAGCATCGACCGACGGACGGGTGATTGTTAGTGGTCCGCCGTGATGATATAGTGGGCCGAACCGCACTATGAATGCACTCACGATTGTAGCGTATACCTTGACTCTGGCCTTCTGTGCACTGGGTGTGTACTCGCTCCAACAAAACTTCTATTCGTTGCAAAACCGGCTATTCGCTACGGTCTGTGGACTTATGGCGCTTGCCAACGGAATGCACGTACTATTCTACGAGGCACAGACGCCCGAGTCGGCGATGCAGCTCTACAGAGTGGCGCACGTCTTTGTGGTACTCACTCCTCCGGTGCTGGCGCTGTACCTGCTGCGCTTGGCCGAGCGCGCCGATCTCACGCGGCGTGTAGCGCTGCAACTGGCGCTATGGGGCCCTGCGGTAGCGTTCATCGCCCTGTTTCTGGTGTTTGATATCGGCTTCCCGTATCGTCGCTTCGTGTTAACGGTGCGGGGCTGGGTCGGCATCCATGCCGCGCACCCGGTCTCGATCGCGTACACGGTTTTTGCGTTGGGCGTGATGCTGATACCGGCGTTGATCCTGAGCCGCTCTACTCAGCACCGCAACCGTACGATCACACGATACGCGCACGTCGTGTTTGTTACGTTGGTGTTGGTCGGCTTCGCCGCGACCACGCTGGAGTACGTCGCGCTCGGGGTACCTCCTATGTTCCCGGTAGCTCTGTCTCCGGCGGCGGTCGTAATCTGGGTGGTCGTTGTGAAGTACCGGGTTCTGCGGGTCTCGCTTCAGACCGCCGCCGATGTGGTGCTCGGCAATCTCAACGTGGCCGCGATCGTGCTCGACGAGCGATTCCGTATTCGCGATCTTAATCCGGCGGGCGAACGGCTGCTCAATATTCTTGGGTCCCAAGCACACGGAACGTCGATAGAGAGTTTCATCATTCCGCCGCATCAAGATGCCTTCATCGAGCAGTTGCGGACTCAGACGCGCAACTCGGACGTTCCGCCGGCCGAGTTTCAACTGATGCGCTCCGATATGTGTTTCCCGGTGATGTGCTCGTCCGCGATTCTCCTCTCGAATCGTGATGATGTCATAGGCTACGCTTGTTTACTGTCCGATATCCGCGAGCGCCGCGCGATCGAGATGAGCCTTCAAAGCGCGCTGCGGCGTGCCGACCGAACGAACCAAGCGAAAAGCGAGTTCATCGCGAGTCTCAGCCATGAGATCCGCACGCCGTTGAACGCTATCCTCGGATCCACCGACCTTCTGCTCGAGGCCGACTCGACCGACCCCTCCTCGGTCGGCGAACACCTGCGGACGGTGCGCGCCGCAACCGACGCCGCGCTCGAGATCGTCAACGACATTCTCGACTTAGCCAAGATCGAGGCCGGTCGTGCGGAGTTGCGGGAAGAGGCGTTCGATCTCTCGGAGGTGCTCGGCAATATTGAGCAGGTGTTTCGACCGCAGTCTGAAGCCAAGGGAATCGCGTTTACGATCGAGACTGCCGAGGAGGTGCCGCGTATGGTAGTCGGCGACCGCACCCGGGTGAGGCAAATTCTGTACAATCTGGTCTCGAACGCGGTCAAGTACACTGCGCACGGTTCGGTCACGGTTTCGGTTACGCGAAGTTCGCATGACGAATCGCAACTCGTTTGCTTCGCGGTTCGTGACACCGGTATCGGGATACCCTCCAAGAGCATCTCGACGCTGTTCACTCCGTTTTTTCAGGTAGAGGGGCGACACGGGGTCGGCGGGGTTGGTCCCGGCCGAACCTCGTCGAGTGGTCACCAGGGGACCGGGCTCGGCCTTTCAATTACTCGTGGCCTGGTTACGCGGATGGGTGGCCGCATCCAGGTCAACAGCGAGGAAAACCGCGGAAGCGAGTTCCGTGTCTCGATACCGCTACCGGCGGCGCCGGAAGCGGAGCACGCCCAACGAGAACCAGGGGAGCTGAGAGGCGAGGTGCGGGTACTCTTGGTTGAGGATGATCGGCTCAACCGGCGCGTTGTAGCTCGGCAGCTCGAGAGCCTCGGCTGTATCGTCGAGACCGCCGCCGACGGCCGCGAAGTGGTCGACCGCGATGACCTCGCCCGGTTCGAGATCGTGCTGATGGACCTACAGATGCCGCAGCTCGGCGGACTGGAGACTGTTCGGAGGCTGTCTGAGCGAGGTGGCGTGTTGCCGCCGGTGGTGGCGCTGAGTGGGGCAGGCCTCGAACAGGATGTTCGAGACGCCATGGCGGCGGGAATGGTCGATTACGTGACCAAGCCGATTACCTCGGCGACGCTTAAGGAGACGATTATTCGCTGGGCTGCCGGCGGGGCCGCCGGCGAGTGAGTCGGCCTCAGTTCATGGACGGCATGTACCCGGTATCGGCGACGATACGGTAGAACGCGCCTTTTTCGCCGAGCGCGTCTTTCCACCCCGCGTCCGGATTCGGGTGAAACACTATTCCCGCGCTCGCAGGGTGAACGAACCACGCATCCTGTTGCAGCTCGGTCTCTAGTTGACCGGGACCCCAACCGGAGTAGCCGGCGTAGATGCGGAGCGGGGGACGGTGCACTGCCGGCAGCCCGGCCCATGCCGAGCCCAGATACTCTACCAACGGTTCGGTAGCAGGCTCAAAAACCACGCCTTCGGCAGGACGGGTGGCGTGCTCCGAGGTAAGGTAGCCCGGCAGTTCCGCGTGCAGAACGAACAAGTACTCTTGCTGAAGCGGACCGCCGATCTGGACGAGGATATCTTGTGCGGCGCTGTTCTCGAGTTCGTTCAGGAGCGTCCCGAGGCGCACATCGGACTGACGATTCACGACCAATCCGAACGCGCCGTCGGAGTTGTGCTCCACGATCAGAACTACGGTACGATAGAAGTTGGGATCGTTGAGATCGGTGCTGGAGATCAAGAAGTAACCCGCCAGATTCTCGGGAAACCACCGACCGCTTGGATTTTCGGCGCTACGGTCCTCTTTGCTCATACACCTTTAGTATACGACGCCGGATGGGGCGGACGCAAGCTCAGCCGGCTCCCGGACGCTGTTCGCGCATCCGACGCGCGAGCTCGCATGCCGCGTACGTGATGATGAGGTCGGCACCCGCGCGCTTGATCGCGGCCACGATCTCCCACTGCGCTGCGTTTCCGTCGAGTCTGCCGTGTTCGTCGGCCGTCTTTACCATACTGTACTCGCCGCTGACGTTGTAGGCGGCCAGCGGGAGTTCCGGAAAGCGCTGTTTGACGCGATAGATAACGTCGAGGTACGCGAGCGCGGGCTTGACCATAAGGAAGTCGGCGCCTTCGCGTCTATCGAGCTCTGCCTCCCGCAGCGCCTCGGCGGCGTTTGCCGGGTCCATTTGATGCGTCCTGCGGTCACCGAACCGGGGAGCGCCGTCGGCGGCGTCACGAAACGGTCCGTAAAACGCCGAGGCGTACTTCACCGCGTACGACATGATGCTGCGATCGTGAAACCCGGCACCGTCGAGAGCGGTTCGAATCGCGGCAACCATGCCGTCCATCATCCCCGAAGGCGCTACAATGTCCGCCCCTGCCTCGGCGTGTGAGACCGCGACCTGTTGCAAGCGGCCGAGCGTGTCGTCGTTGAGGACGTAATCGTCGGGGAGTCCACGCAGCGGACCGGGTGCTCGATCGCGGTTCAAGACGCCGCAGTGGCCGTGGTCGGTATACTCACAGAGACAGACATCGGTGATAACCACGAGCTGCGGACAGCGCTGCTTGATCGCGGCGACGGCTTGTTGCACCGCACCGTTCTCGGCGGAGCTCCCGCTCCCGAGCGCGTCCTTCTCGCGCGGAATGCCGAACAAGAGTACCGCCGGTACCCCGAGTTCGTACGCCGCAGCGGCGTGGCCGGCGGCGTCGCTTGGGGAGCGGCGCGCAACGCCCGGCATAGAGGGGACCGGGAGCTCCTGATCGAGCCCTTCCTGCACAAACAGCGGGTATATGAGGTCGCTCGGACGCAGCTCGGTTTCGCGGACCATGGCCCGAACGGCAGGGCTGCGCCGTAGACGCCGTGGTCGTTCGGGCGTATCTGGGGTATATCCCATAGGTACCTCCTGACGGTAAGAGATCGGGAAGATCAAGCCGCTTTCGCAGCCTTCTTGTACCACAGAATACGCGCAGGCTCAAACCCGGCGAACCCGACCGGCCGCACGCGATCAGCCGTACGCGACCGGTTCACGCAAACCGGCCGAACGCGACCGGCCGAACGCGACGAATGCGGTGCGTGTTACGCGTGTGGCGCACCTGACGAACGCGCCGAACTGTGACATAGTAGTAAACAACTATGAAGTTAGGTTTTGTAGCGGCCGTTGTATTTCTCGTCGTTGGGTGCGTCGCGGCTGCCGACGGCCAGGGGGACAACGCACCGCGTGGTTCAGAGCAGAATAGATCCGGAGACGCCGTGCAGTTTGAGACCTTGGAGCGAGGCAGTAACGCGGGCTACGATGAGCCGTGGTGTGGGGTGGTACGCTCGCGTGAGGAGCTTGAAGCGTTATGGAATCGTCTCTACAGGAGACGTACGCCCACCCCCTCGCCGCCGGAACTCGCGTTCGAGGACGGTGTGGTGATCGCGGCTTTCATGGGGCGCCGACCAACCGGTGGGTACGCAATCGAGGTGAATTCGGTGGTTCAAAGCGGCGATGAGCTGGTTGTAGAGATTAGCCGCCGTGAACCCGGTCCCGGCGAGATCGTGACGCAAGCTTTGACCTCGCCTTACCATGTGGTGTGGCTCGAGCTCGACAATCCCGAGATCGCGGTTCGGTTTCTCGATTGCCCGGAGCAACTCGATTCGTAACTTGTGTACGCTATGAATGCGCCCTTTGATGAGCGGGTGACCCAGTACTATGCGGCGCTTGCCCGTTCGCGCGACCCCGCCTGTGACCCTATCGCCGCGCAGTTTGTACCTCAGACGGGTGAGACCCTCCTGGACGCCGCCGAGACCGATGATCCGCTTCAGGATCGTGGATACGCGCCGGTCGATCGCTTGGTGCACCGCTACCCCGATCGAGCGCTGATTCTCGCCACCGACCGATGCGCCGTGTACTGCCGGCATTGCTTCCGCCGTCACTTCACCGAACGCGGCTCGGGCGCGATCACCGAGGAGCAACTGAACGCGATCGTGGCGTACCTCGCGCGGCAACCGCAGGTGACCGAGCTCCTGCTGTCCGGTGGCGACCCGCTGATGCTTGAGCCTGATCGGCTCGAGAGCGTTCTCGAGAGACTGTATAGCGTGAATCCTGCGTATATCGTGCGCGTCTGTACGCGAGTACCGGTCGTGATGCCGAGCCGGATCGGCGAACGTCTCGCCGCCGCGCTCGGGCTCCGGGGCGGGCTGTGGCTCGTGACTCAGGTAAATCATCCGCACGAACTGACCCCCGAGTTCGCCGTCGCGCTGCGCCGGCTGCAGCGGCACGGGGTTCCTGTGCTGAATCAAAGCGTGTTGTTGCGCGGTGTCAACGACAGTCTGGAAACACTTGTGGCGCTGTTTCGGGGGCTGCTGCAGTTGCGTGTGAAGCCCTACTACCTGTTTCAGGCAGACCTCGCGGCGGGAACTCGACATCTGCGGGTCTCGATAGAGGAAGGGCTCGAATTGATGCGCAAGTTGCGGACTCGCGTCTCGGGGCCCGCGCTGCCGGTATACGCGCTCGATCAACCCGGTGCCGGCGGAAAGCTGAATCTCGAGATCGCGTTTCAGGGCGTAGAGGGCGAGAGTTATCTGTTGCGCGACGGAGAAGGGCGTGAGTATCGGTACCCCCGGGAACTTCCGTCCGCCGCTTACTTAGCTTCCATCTCCTGATCAAGAGCGGTGAGCCGATCGCGTAACCAATCGGGGAGGCGTGTCGGACGGCCGGAACTCGAGTTCACCGTCACCATCACGGTTTCGGCGTGGGCGTACTCGGTACCGTCTCGATCGCAGATTCGGTAGCTCAACCGGAAACTGCTGCTACGCAGTTCCTCGAGATGCAGATCGACGTAGATTCGGTCTAGCAACGGAATAGGACGCTTGTACTCGCACTCGGCGCGTTTCACTAAGTACAACGGCTCGCCGTCCTGTGGCTCAACGGTGAACTGTTCGCCGAGAAAGCGCACGCGTGCGACTTCCAGGTAATTGAATACGACTGCGTTGTTCACATGTCCGTAGGCGTCGAGATCTCGAAAACGCATCTCGATCCCGACGCGATACAGCGGCTCGGTTGTCTCCATACTCCATCGCTCCGTTGTAGGTTCGGGTCGCATGCTCTTACAAACTCAACGTTCAAAATCTCGCCAAAGCTCGGCCAAGCGCGGGTCGCGGCCGCAACGCGAGCGGTAGAAGCTATAGCGCACCGGATTTCTCCGGGCGTACCCCTGGTGGTACTGCTCGGCGGGGTAAAACTCCTCGTACGCGCGAATCTCGGTTACGATAGGCTCGTGGAAGCGGCCGGACTCATCGAGCTCGCGCTTGTACTCCTCGGCGATGCGCCGTTGTTCGTCATCGTGATAGAAGATCGCGCTTCGATAGATATCACCACGGTCGCAGAACTGTCCCCCGTCGTCTAGGGGATCGATATTGACCCAGTAGATATCGAGGATCTCAGAATAACTGATGATCTCGGGATCGTAAATGAGTTGGATCACCTCGATATGACCGGTCCCGCCGGCCGTTACCTGGCGATACCGCGGGTGCTCGAGATCGCCTCCGCTGAAGCCGGATGTTACATCGATGATGCCCTCAAGGTCTTCATATGGAGGCTCCATACACCAGAAGCATCCCCCGGCAAGCGTCGCTGCTTCGTATCCGAGTTCGGCCGCTTCATCAGCAGTCGTGTAGTTGATCTCGAGCGGTACTTGACCTGAGTGCACCGTTATGTTGCGCTCCTGCAGTTCCTCGCCCGGTGCGGGCCCGTCCGTCTCGGGCGCGGTTTCTGATCCTCCGGCGCCCGACGCCGGAACTGTAGCACCCAAGAAAACCGTGACCATCAGCAAGCCTACGATCGCGGGCAGAAGCGCAGAGCGCGTGCCGCGCGATACCTTGTATGAGCGAGCGGATGAGCCTGCGGTGGTGGGGTTCCCGGTATAAGACATAGTATCCCTTCCTCTTTCGTGCGTATGCTGCGGTGCGCACAGCTCAACGCCTTGTTTGGCTATAATATAACCAAATAAATCATGTAAAGGCGAGAACGAGTGAGTGTTTTAGAAACTGTACTCAAGCATGAGGTTCCAACTCGGCCGGTACGCGAACTCTCCGTCCGGCAGCGGGCGTTCGGCGGTACCGCGGTGGCCGACGCGCCACAGGAACGGAGCGGGTGCCCGAACCCCGAACCCGAGTTCCCATTCGAGGCGATGGTCGAGCGCCTCGGTGAGCGCGTCGGCGCCGGATACCGGGCGGTTCTGCTGGGTGTACGAGCCGGCGCCGATATCGATCACGACGAACTCAGCGAGCCGTAAAAGATACTCTGCCCGCAGGTTGAAAACATGCGGCGCGAGAAACTCGGCGGTAGTTCCGCGCGGAATTGTGTAGCGCAGCGTCAAGAGCGAATCAACGCGTTCGTTACCGTGCCAACGCTCGGGAATCCACGCGAGATTTCGATCGCCCCGGACGAGGAGGATCTCGAACTCGCGCAGCGCGTCGTCGTCATCGTCAAATGCTCGCAGCCAATCCCACCCGAACCCCGCGGCGAAGAAGCCGCCCTCGTTGCGGGTTGTGGTTTCGGGACCCAGGCCGAACACCAGCTCCTGTGAAAGTAGCCGGTTTCGCAAGCCGCTCGAGACTTCGCTGCCGGCGAGCGTGGCTTTTGTTCCGAGATAGTATCGTGACCATGGCCACTCTACGCGGAGACGCAGTTCGTTGTCGCGCGCGGCTTGCCAGCCCTCGGCGCCGACCTCGGCCGGCAGACCAAAGCGAAATCCGACGCGGTCGCTGCTGGGCCGGGTAAGGTGGTGCTGCAATAGCTCGGTCGGGATCGGGTGGGGCTCGCGGCCGGGTGTCGGTCTTTGTGAACGAGAGGCGGGCGAACCGGGCGCTGATCCGGCCGCAGCCGCGGTGCGGGCCTCGCTTCTGCTCGGGAGGTTCTCGATCTCGGTCACGTACGCGATCTTCTCCTGCAGCCGGCTCGTTGGGGGCATCACATGCGCGCCCGGATACTCTGCGTAACGGTTCTCGACTCCGGCGCGTTCGAGCCTATTGCGTACGTAGTTAATTCCCTCGTAGCGCGCCCGCTGCTCACGGTTTCCGATCAGGAATGCGCCACGGTAACCGCTTTCGCGCATGCGCTCGAGCGTTGCGGCGTTGATGGGGTAGGAGGTACGGGTCCCGGCCATCACCGCGCCGGCAAAGCGATCGGGGTTGCGAGCCGAAAGCGCCCAACTGAGATCTCCCCCGAGCGAGTAGCCCCCTAAGTACACCTCCGACGGGTTCGCGTTGTAGGTGTCGAACACACGGTCGAGGTCGGCAAAGAGGCGCTCTTCGTACCACTCGACGAAACGAACGAAATCCGGGAGGTACTCGCTGCGAAGCGGACTGCCGGCCGGGAACAACAGAATAAACTCGCGCTGTCGCTCGGGATCGAGACCCATCCGCCGAGCCATGTACGAGGCTCGCGATCCGGTCGGCGGCAACACCACAAAAACCGGGTATTGTCGATTGGAGCTATAGCCTACCGGCGGCACCACCTCCGCGGCACGGTCGAAATAGGCCGGGCGCACCTGTGACGCTACTGCGGTCGTCGCCGCCGGCAGCACCAAGAGAGCGACAACAATGAGCGCCGATCGAAACGCGCGATTGTTTCGAGCGGGACAAGCACGCGGGGTATGCACGATGCCTCTACTATAGCGCATGTTCAGCCGGTGTCACAGCCGGCGTCACAGTCGGCGCTCGTTAGGAAATCGATCCTCGGGATGATTCTCGAAGTACTCATGTATCTGCTCTTTGATCTCGGTAAGCGTTGTGTATTTCTTTAGTGCCTGAAAGAGACGCGCTCCCCAGCGCAGCGGTTGGGTGTAGTACTGAAAAAAGCGCTTGGCGCGCGTGGGGTGAAACTCCGCCGGTTGGTACTGTGATAGGAGTTCGAGAAACCGGTCGGCGGCCGCTCGGCGGTCGGCCTCAAGCTGCTCCCCCCGAGCATGCGCAAAAATCCAGGGAGATCGCACGGCCTCGCGGCCGATCATCACCGCGGCAGGCTGAAACCGATCGATCTTGCGTCGTAGCGACTCGACGCTCGTCACTCCGCCGGACGCGTTCACCGGTACCGCCAGCCTCTCTTGAAGCTCGACCACGAAGCGCCAATCGGCGGGGCGCGACTCGGGCTCGCCGCGGGTCTTGGGGTGCAGCGTGAGCTCGTCGAGGCCTTCGCGACAGAGCGCCTCGGCGAACTCCGCGACCTGCGCGATCGCGCGCTGCTCACCGAGCCGGAGCTTCACCGAGAGTCTGGCGTGCGGCGCGGCCCCGCGCGCAGCCGCTACCGCCCGCCTGGCCTCGTCCGGACGTCGCATCCAGGCTATTCCGCCGCCGCCGCGCACTATATGCGGCGCACTGCAGCCCATGTTGAGGTCGATCCCCAGTGCGCCACGGTCGGCCACCTCCCGCACCACCGCGGCCACCGCCTCCGGATCGCGAAAGAGAAACTGGTACATCGTTCGCTCCGGCGCCGGCTGTAGATCGAGGTACCAGCGCCTGAACTCGCTGCGCGCGCAGATCGCCTCGGCGCTGATCATCTCGGTGTAGTAGCGGTCACAGCCACCGTACTCCTCGATGAGATGCCGTACTCCAGCGTGGGTAAGCGTAACCATCGGTGCGAGGTAAAGCGGCGTTGCCGTTAAGAACGACGAGCGCGGCAGGTTTGATTCCGTCTGCGGCTGGGTTGTCGCGGGACGCGTGAAAGCACTCATAACCGAGTGCCATCGTAGCTATGGCTCGCCGCTGTATCAAGTCGGTCCGCGGCAGTCGGTCCGCGGCGGCACACCGGCAATCCCGTCCCACCGGCAATCCTTGAAATTGTCGTGCGGCGGTATTATTCTCACAGCAAGCGAGGAACTACTATGCGAACTACAGAAGTAACCGACGGCATATACCGTCTTTCGGCCAACGTTCACGATATTCTTTTCGAGGGTTTCTGGCCGATTCCAAACGGCGTATCGCTCAACTCGTACGTCGTAAAGGGCGAGAAGTGCGCGATCATCGACGGCGTCTGTGATTGGGACGGCGTCCCCGAGACGCTGTTCGCGCAGCTCGATCAAATGCAGGTTAAGCTCGAGGATATCGATTACGTAATCATCAATCACATGGAGCCCGATCACTCCGGCTGGTTGGATGCGTTCCGCAAGCTTCGTGGGGAGTTTACCGTGTACTGCAGCGAGCGCGCGAAGCCGTTGCTCGAGGCGTTCTACGGTATCGTCGACAACGTGCACACCGTCAAATCGGGGGACTCGCTCGACCTCGGAGCCGGGCGCGTGCTCGCGTTCGAGGATATTCCAAACGTGCACTGGCCCGAGACGATGGCTACCTACGATACCAAGAGTAAGACATTGTTCCCCTGCGATGCGTTCGGTTCGTTCGGCGCGGTCTCCGACGATGCTCCGTACGACGATACGCTGCAGGAGGAACACATCGAGTTCTTCGAGCGCGAGATGGAGCGTTACTACGCGAACATCGTCTCGGCGTTCTCCGGGCCCACGCAAAAGGCGATCGAAAAGGTCGACACGCTCGATGTGCGCATCATCGCTCCCGGCCACGGTATTGTCTGGCGGCGCGATCCGCAGCGCGTAGTGCGCGACTACAAGCGGCTTACGTCTTACGCGAAAGGACCTGCTAAGCCGGAGGTCACGGTGGTGTGGGGGAGCATGTACGGAATGACCGAGCAAGCGGTCAGGCCGTTGGTTGACGCGATCGAGGCCGAAGGCGTCCCCACGCATGTTCATCGCGTCCCGGAGAGCGGACTGAGCTTCGTGCTCGAATCGGCGCTGCAGTGCTCGGGTATTGTGCTGGGGATGCCGACCTACGAGTACAAGATGTTCCCGCCGATGGCGGCCGCGGTAGATGAAATCGGCAAGAAGAAGATTCAGAACCGAGTATGTTTACGGTTCGGGTCTTACGGGTGGTCCGGGGGCGCGCAGAAAGAGCTCGATGAAATCAATGAGCGGCTCAAGATGAACTGGAGATTCATCGATCCTGTTGAGTTCAAGGGCCGCCCACGCGAGGACGATATTGCGTTACTTAAAGAACGCGGCCGAGAGCTCGCACGTGCGGTAAAAGAGTGGTCACTCGGTCCGCGTACCGCAGGATGAGTAAGGCACGCGGTGGCTGATCGTGAACTGGAGCACGAGCTCCGAGTTGTGTTCGAGGATGAAGATCTTGTCGTGCTCGATAAGCCGGCCGAGCTCATGGTGCATCAGAACGAGTTCGAGCGCCATGAGCCGACCTGCCTCGGCATCCTGCAGAAACACTACGGAGCTCGCTTCTTCACGGTGCACCGTCTCGACCGCAAGACCTCGGGGCTCTTGGTGTTCGCGCGTAGCGGCGATGTGGCCGGGGAGCTCGCTCAGCTCTTTCGCTCGCAGGCGGTCGAGAAGCGCTATCTTGCGCTCGTACACGGGCGACCGCAGCCCACGCACGGCACGATAGACCGTCCGCTCGAGAAGCGCCAGGGTAGGCGCGGGCGTACCGGCGCTTTAACACGGTATCGTGTCCTTGCCGACGGTCGGCTCGAGCTCGATGTGTTGTCGGCCGATGACGCGGCGGTCTCTATACTTGAACTAGAGCTTGTCACCGGGCGACAACATCAGGCGCGACTGCACGCTCGCGCGCTCGGCGCGCCGATCGTCGGTGACCGCCGCTACGGACATCGGCGGTTTAACCACGTGATCGAGGAGCATTTCGGCGTTCGCGAGCTGTTCCTGCAGGCCGCAGCTCTGCGGTTTCTGCATCCCACAAGCGGGGAGCAACTCGAGTATACGCTACCCACCCCGGCGTCATGGACCCCGGTGTTGCAGGCGGCGGGGCTGGACCCCGCCGGGCTGCAGGCGGGCTTCAAGCCGTTAGATCCCGAAGCGCTCCTGGAGTAGCACGAGGGCGGCGAGTCGCCCTTAGACGGCGTCCGCTCCCGCTTCTGTGCCGCCGGCTTGTGTCTCGCGCTCGAGGAACGGCTCAACCGGCTTGTCCGCGAAGAACGAGCGATAGCGCTTGTCGCACTGCTTGATGTGCTCAACCAGCCAACTGCGCAGCAGCTGTAGGGTTTCCAACACAACCGAGACGCTGCCTTGCTCGTAGCGGCGCTTCAGCTCCTCAACCCGCTCCACGAGCTCGGCGTGCTGCCGCTTGTGGTGCTCGCACTCGGGATACCCAAACTGCTCGAACGCGCGTTCCTCGCAACCGAAGTGATACCCTGCGTACTCGGTTAAGCGCTCCAGAATCGGGCCTACGGTGGCGGCTCCACGCTCTTGCTGTACAGCGAGGTAGAGGTCGTTCAGCATCTTGATGATGTTCTGGTGATGCGCATTGAAGGTGTCGACCGATACCGAGAGGTCTTCGGTCCAGGAGACGACCTTGTCGGCGTGCGACCACTGCTCCAGCACCTGCAGCGCGCCGAGGGAGTTGCCGATCTGCTGCACCTGCTCTTCGTTGTGCATGGCGAGCCCGGCCGCTCGCTCCACCGAGGACCTCAGCGCTTCGGTTGCGTTGCGGATATGCGCCGCCTTCTGTTGAATCTCGCGGCTGAAGCCCTGCAGATTGGCGAACTGTTCTCCGGCCTGGTTGGATTCGCGGTCGATAGCGTCGGAGCGTTCCTGGATCTCGTGAATTGAGCTGTTGAGGACCTCTAGGGCCGACAGCGTTTGAGCGCTCCCCTCGCGTTGTTCTACCATAGCACTCTTGATGTGCTGCTGCAGATCGTTTGCCGAGTGAATGCTGCCGAGAACTCGCTCGAACGCTTTCTCGGTACGGCCGAAAGACTGCACCATGTCGTCGATGCGGTTCTTGACCTCTTTGAGCTCACGCGCCGTTTGACCTGCTTGACCCGAGGAACGTTGCGCGAGCTCGCGGATCTCGTCGGCGACAACCGCGAACCCGGCGCCCGCCGAGCCGGCGTGAGCCGCCTCGATCGCGGCGTTCATCGCAAGCAGATTTGTCTGCGCGGCGATATGGAGAATGACCGAGTTGGCCTCGAGCAGTGTTTCGGATTGTTCGGCAATCTGCTTGATCTCGGAGGTGACCTTGGCGAGTTCCAGCTTACCGTCCTCGGCGGTTGATACGAGACCGGTAAACTCTTTCTCGAGGTTTTCGGTGTGATCGGTGACCGAGGAGATGCTCTGGATCATCTCCTCTACCGCCGCCGACGACTCGGTGGTTGCCGAGGTCTGTTCGGAGATTTCATGGTTGAGGTTGCTAATGTTGGTGCTGATCTCGGTCACGGCTTCGCCGGAGGCATCGAGGCCTTCGAGCTGCCGGCGAATGTTGTCGTCGGTGTCACGAATACTGTTCGCAATTTGGTTCAGTTCTCCGGTGGTTTGGAAAAGCGTTTCACGCAGCTCGGTCATGCTCTCGCCGGCGGCGGAACTGCCGCCTTTTATGGTACCGAGAATACCGCCGAGCGTCTCGACAAAATGGTCCACCGTGGTCGCCGCCGTGCCGAGCATCGCGTGGTGCGAGGAGTCGAACACCGGTCGGAACTCACGTTCTCCGTTCTCGATCTCTGCGAACGCGGTAGTTAGGCGCGTGAGCGAACGCTGCGCGCCGCTCAGACGCGCATGAACCACAAGCGCCGCCACGCTTGCGGCCACAACCGCGGCTCCCAGCGCAACAAGCGCAAGACCGAGCGCGTCCGTCGAGGAGATGTCGTTTGTCAGGGCATAGCCGAACACAACCGCGCCGACCGCGACTGCGCCGAGCGCGAGAACCGCCAGAAGCGGATAGACCGTGCGACGTTGAAGATTATGTGTAGAACTCATAGGACGCAAGTTTAGCACAGAGCGGAGCGGTGCGTCGCGCGTGCGGCGGGCAGAATCGGTTGCGAATCGGTTGCGAATTGGTTGTGTGAGAATGCGAACCGTGAGACAATTCCGGGGACCGGGCACAAACTTGACGCGTTTAGACACATGATCACTTGATATGGTAAACCGATCAGTCCGCGCTTGCCGTGCAGCCTTGCGAGATAGGCGGTTTCGGCGGGCTTTGCTGTTAAGCGCAACCGTAGCTGCCGCCGCAGTGTTGCCGTTCGCGTGTCGCTCGCCGACCGAGATCTCCGAGCCGAAACCGCCCGAGCCGATAAGCGAGGTGTTCTCTCCACCACGGCCGGGTGCTGTTTTGGAGAATCCGTATGCCGAGGTTGAGTGGAGAAGCGCGCAACGGCATAAGGCTAACCTGCACACGCATACACGCAACAGCGACGGCCGGCACCGCGTGCGACGGGTGGTCGACGAGTACCACAGCGCCGGTTATACCATCCTCTCGATTACCGACCACAACTCTGTTACCTGGCCGTGGAGCGAGTACGATCGTGACCCCGACGAGTTGGGCATGGTCGCGATTAGGGGCAACGAAATCTCGGACACCCACCATCTCGGGAGCTATTTCTCAGACTTCAACATCAATGGGCGCACCTACCGGCCGTTTATCGGGCGCATGGGGTTGCCGCCGACCGCGGTGACCGAAGAAGAGGTGTTGGACGGTATCGCCGCGGCCGACGGGCTTTCGGTTCTCTTTCACCCGGGCCGTTACGATCACGCGGCCGAGTGGTACGTAGAGCTTTATCGAGGGCATGATCACCTTGTGGGTCTCGAGGTGGTAAACCAAAACGACCGCTACCCGCAGGACCGCGCTCTATGGGACGAGATTCTCACCGAGCTGATGCCGGAGCGACCTGTTTGGGGATTTGCCAACGACGATTTTCACCGGATGGCTCATTTTGGGCACGCGTATAACGTCTTCCTGCTCGAGGAGGCGAGCGAGCGCACGGTACGCCGGGCGATGGAGGGCGGAAGTTTCACCTTCAGAAACGGCAGCGGCGCGCCTCCGATCGCCGAGATTGCGCACGACCGGGAAGCCGGAACGGTTACGGTGCGTGGCTCGGGGCGTCACACCGTCCGTTGGGTCTCCGACGGGCGCTATATCGCCGAGGGCGCCGTTATCTCGTACCGGCGGACGCCCAACCTCGGCTCATACCTTCGGGCGGAACTCTACGGTCCGGGGGGTGTTTCGTATACCAACCCGTTCGGCGTGCGCTCCGGTTCTTAGCGTTCTTCACCGAGAGTAATACTGGGCCCAGTGAGACTTGAACTCACGACCCACGGATTATGAGTCCGCTGCTCTAACCAACTGAGCTATGGGCCCTATTGAATAGGGTGCATGATGCCCGAAAATATTTCCGCCGTCAACTGGCGTTTGCCGTGCCTCTGCCGTGGTGCAATCGGGATGTAACTGTCGCTTGACGGTTCCCGGCTTATGGCAGCACACTAGTCACGACCGGTATTAACGAAACAGGCTAGGAGGTTCCGCATGCTGCAGTTTTCGATTGCCGAGGCGTTGGACGCAATAGCGGGCGATACGCAGGCGCCGTGCGTGACGCTTGTGCTGCCGATTGAGCACAACACAAAGCGTGAGACCGAGAACATGATAGGGCTCAAGAATATGGTCCGTGAGGCCGAGGATATTCTGGCGGCTCGCGGCTATACCGCAAACGAGATTCGTGATCTCATGCGCCCGGTGCACCGGGAGTTGGAGAAACCGGCGCCGTGGCAGGGAGGCGCGCACGGATACGCCGTGTTTCTGAGCCCCGAGGTGTTTCAAACCGTTAGCCTTCCGGTACGGCCGTTGCGCGTGTGCCGCGTCGATGATCAGTTCGCTTTGGCTCCGTTACTGCAGCTGCATCGCGCCGACGGAAGGTTCGCGGTGCTGGCAATCAATCTCAAAGACGTTCGTCTCTACGAGGCAACTCGCTATTCGTTTTCTCCCCTAAAGCTCAACGGGGTGCCGAAGAATCTTGAGGAGTATCTCAAGCCGTTGGAGTTTGAACGCAGCCTCAGTTCGCATACCACGAGCGGCGGTAGCGGGAAGGCTCCCGGAACGGTGGCGCACGGGCACTTTCCCGGTGATGAGCAACATAAGAAGTACGTGCGTGAGTTCCTCGAGCAGGTGGACTCGGTTGTATGCTCGCGGCTGTCCGACAGCGGCGTGCCGCTGGTTCTCGCGGGTGTCGAGTATCTTGTAGGATTCTACCGCAAGCGCAGTGCGTACTCGGTGATTCACGATCAGTACGTGCCCGGAAGTCCTGAGCGAATCGACGAGCCTGATCTGCATCGACGGTCATGGGAGTTGATCGAGCCCGAGGTCGGTCGTGACCTGGAGCATGCGCTCGAACGATTCGAGCGAGAGCTCGGGCGCAACCACTCGAGCGTCGATCTTGGCGATATCGTGACCGCCGCCTCTCGCGGCCAGGTCGATACGCTGTTCGTAGATCCGTCGAAACCGGTCTGGGGTAGTTTCGATATCCTTACCGAGCAGATCGAACTCGGTGATTACGGACCCACAGACACCGTGGTAGCGCAGAAGGCGGGGATGAACGACTTGGTAGAGTTCGCGGTTCGTGAAGCTTGGAAACATCGAGGAGAAGTGTACTTCATCAACGCCGATGAGCACCCAAATTACGCGCCGCTCAGTGCTGTCTTACGCGCCGGGGCGGTGGTGACCGCTTGAGCGTTTACGCGCTTAAGCGTGGTACGCCGAGTGCTCGAAGAGGTAGTACAAGAAATACAGTGCCGCAATCGCATCCGACGGGTCGCGAATCGTCGGATGCGGCGTGGTTGGCGTAGGCTTCGTTGTCGTACAGCCCGCTGTCTCGTTCGCTGCGTGAGAGGTGTTTGGTGCGTGGCTCCACTACGGCTCGCGAATCAATACATTCGCATAACCGAGTTCTTCGAGCCGTGTTCTGTAGCGCTCAAGCTCGTCGCGCGGAACCTCGGGAAGAACCACGCGGTGGAGCCCGCCCTCGCTTGTTTCGATACGCGCCTCAATGCCTGCGTATGCAAGGCGCGAAATCAATGCGTCGGCGTTGCTCCGGCTCCCGAATGACGCTACCTGGATGATCTGGTAGTTCTTGATCTCGGGGTACTCGATGATCTCGAGCAGGACCGGGGCGAGGCCGCGTCCGGCAATACCGATGGCCTCGGCGGCCGCGCGCGAGAGGTCGATGATTCTTCCCTCGACGAACGGGCCTCGATCGTTAATGCGTACCGTTACCTCGGCGCCGGTCTCGACGTTGACGACCCGCACGATCGTATCGAACGGCAGGGTGCGATGGGCGGCGGTGAGTTCGTTGGTGTCGAAGATCTCGCCGTTGGCGGTCATGCGGCCTTGGAACTTGCCGCCGTACCAAGACGCGATACCCTCCTCGGAGATACTGAGCTCGCTCGGTGCGCGAGAAACGCGTGTTGCACTCGGCATACGCGGGTCGGGCATCGCTTGGAGCGTTGAATGCAGCCCGGCGAGCAGATGCAGCCCGGCAAGCAGCAAGACTGCGAGTACCGACCGCCACGCGAAAGGTAGACGACTCATACCACGAGTATCGGCTGAGCACCAATAACTGTAAAGCAGTAAGCCGCCCTACGGCCCGGCGGTTCGTTGCATCGCGGTCGCCCATCGACTATAATGCGCAACCATCATGAACAGCTCAAGTAATCAGCCAAACGCACAGCCGGTGCATTGGGCCGACATAAACGCCGAGAAGATCGTGCGCGAGAAGGGCTCACCCCAGGATCGGCCGCACGATCACTACACCTGCGCTTCGGGTATCACACCGTCCGGAACGGTGCATATCGGCAACTTCCGTGAGATCATCTCTGTTGAGCTCGTTGTCCGGGCCCTGCGGGATCGCGGCTACCGTGCACGCTTCATTTATTCCTGGGACGACTACGACGTATTCCGAAAGGTTCCCAGCAATGTTCCCAACCGTAAGGAGCTCGAGCAATACCTGCGCATGCCGATCACACTTGTGCCCGACCCGGCCGGGGTGGATGAGAGCTACGCGCGCGCGAACGAGCGCGAGCTTGAGGCTTTGCTCGATGTTGTAGGGGTGGAGCCGGAGTATATCTATCAAGCCGAGCGCTACCGCTCGTCACGGTACGCCGAGGGTATACGAACCGCGCTCGAGCGCAGGAATCGCATTCGCGAGCTTCTGAACGAACACCGTAGCGAGCCGCTACCCGAGGATTGGTGGCCGGTCTCGGTGTTCAGCGGGTATACCAACAAGGATACGACTACGGTTCTCGACTGGGACGGAGAGTGGGGTCTTACGTACCGTTGCGATGAGACCGGGAACACCGAGACGGTGGACCTTCGCTCAACCGCCCTCGTAAAGCTGCCGTGGCGGATCGACTGGCCGATGCGCTGGGCTTACGAATCGGTTGATTTCGAACCGGCAGGGAAGGATCACCACTCCGAGGGCGGCAGCTTCGACACCGCGCGCGGCGTTGTGCGCGAGATCTACGAGTTTGCGCCGCCGGTGACGTTCCAATACGACTTTCTCAGCATCAAAGGGCGGGGCGGCAAGATCTCTTCCTCGAGCGGCGAGGTGATCGGGCTACGCGAGGTGCTGGAGGTGTATCAGCCTGAGCTTGTGCGCTACCTCTTTGCCGGGACGCGCCCAAACAGCGAGTTCGCGATCTCGTTCGATCTTGACGTGATAAAAATCTATGAAGACTACGACAAATGCGAGCGGATCTACTTCGGGCTCGAAGAGGTCAACGAGAAGCGTCGCGCCAAGGAGGCGCGTATCTACGAGTTGTCGCAGGTTCGCGGGCTTCCCGAGCGCGTCGCGCCGCAGCTCGCGTTCCGGCACCTCTGCAACCAGGTGCAGATTACCGACGGCGATATCGGCAAGGCTCTCGAGCTGGCGCTCGGCGCCGAGACGCTTGCGGGGCTCAGCGAGCCGGAGCGCCGAAGGCTCGAGCGCAGGGCGAAGTGCGCGTTGTTCTGGGTGCGCCGCTTCGCGCCGGAAGACTACCGCTTCGAGTTGGCGCGTTTCGACACCGCTCCGGTGGTGCTCGAGGAGAAAGAGCTTTCAGCAGTTCGCGGCGTTGCCGCGCTTATTGAACGGCGATTCGATGAGCTAAACGAGAAGCAACTGCAACAAGCGCTCTATGATCTCGCGCGAGAACTCGAACTCGAACCCAAGACGATGTTTCTCGCTATGTACCGAGTGCTCATCGGTAAGGAAAAAGGGCCGCGGCTGGCGGGCTTTCTGAAGACGATCGGCCGCGCTCGGTGCCTTGAGATTCTCAATCAGTATCGAACAGAGAAAGGAACGGCGTGATGGGAAGCGATGATTTGAAACAACGGTTGGGTGTTCGCGCGGTAGATGACTTTGTGCTGAGCGGGATGCGGGTGGGGCTCGGAACCGGTTCAACCGCGATCTGGGCCGTGAAACGACTATCGGAGAAGCTGCGTTCGGGAGAGCTCGAGAGCGTCGTCTGCGTGGTTACCAGCAGTCAAACCGAGCTCGAGTGTGAGGCGCTCGGCATTCCGATCTATAGTTTGAACCACGCTTATATCGGCGGCATGCTCGATGTTACAATCGACGGCGCCGACGAGATCGAGCCCTCGGGCTGCTTGTGCAAAGGTGGCGGCGGCGCGCTCACGCTCGAGAAGATCGTCGCTTATAACTCGAAACGGGTGGTGATCGTCGCCGAGGAGCGAAAGTACGTAGCCGAGCTCGGCAAGACTTTTCCGATTGCGGTCGAGGTGGTGCGCGCGGCGCGGCTCACGGTGACGCGAACGCTCGAGTCTATGGGAGCACAGGTGGAGCTTCGGATGGCGGAGCGCAAGATGGGGCCGGTGATCACCGACAACGGTCATCTCTTGCTAGACATCACGATCCCGCACGCCTTCGACCCTACCGGTCTCGAGCGCGAGCTCAACGCCGTTCCGGGAGTTGTTGAGAACGGTCTGTTCAGCGGCGGGCAGTTCACGGTGTACTTGATGAAGCCGGACGGCTCGCTGCGGGTGCTGGAGTAACGCTCGGCTGGGGCCGTTCGCTCGCCCGAGGCCGCTCAGTTGACGAGGCGAGTAAGCAGATGTTCCTGCCGGCGCCAGCCGGGGTTCACCTTGACGCGCAGGTCTAGGTGTACACGATAGGGAAACACGCGTCCGATCTCCCGTTGGGCGGCTTGCCGGATCTCCTTGATGCGCCGCCCTCCTTTTCCCACGAGCATACCCTTCTGGCTTTCGCGCTCCACGATCAAAAACGCTCGTATCCACAGTTGT
>SLBH01000057.1 GCA_007126415.1 Spirochaetales bacterium | reverse complement strand
GCGGTTCGCACAATCGGCGTGATGTACGGCCAAACGGTTCTCCTGTCCTTTGGGCTCAAGAGAACTTTGGTGCACGCGTTTCCGCGTTATCGTCCGCAATCGTATTACGACGAAGGACCGCGGTCCTTGCATCGAGAACAGAACTCGCGAATGTCGTTTCCGTCGGGGCATACGGCGCACCCCTTTGCCGCCGCGACATTCGCGACCACGGTGTTTGCCGAGCTCCACCCCGAAAGCAATTATCGCTATGCCGTTGCAGCCGGCACATACGGCATGGCTGCGGGCGTTGCCGGTCTCCGGGTGATGGCCGGCAAACACTTCTTGACTGATGTTTTGGCGGGCGCGGCTTTAGGAAGTTTTGCCGGGTGGCTGGTCCCGCGGCTCCACCGAGCCGACCGAACACACGACTACACCTTACAGCCGCTCCTGAGCCCCGAAGGTCTCGGGGCAATGATGCGAGTTGCGCTGTGACGATACTCAGAGAACGATCAACACCTCCGCTTAACGCGCGATTTGTGCTCGTTCTGCTCCTGCTTTGTCTGCAGCTTGCGGCGGGTCACGAGCTGCTCGCCGAGACGCTGCGGGTGCACTTCATCGATGTGGGGCAGGGGGATGCAATTCTGCTCGAGACTGATGAGCACGCGGTATTGGTGGATGCGGGCGAATCGGAACGGGCCGCGCGCTACCTCAGCGAGCTCGAGATCCACCGGCTCGATCTTGCGGTTGCAACGCACGCGCACGCGGATCACATCGGCGGCTTCCCGGCGGTATTCGATACCGTTGAGGTTCGGCGGCTCTGGTACAACGGACAGGAGCACACCACCGTGACCTTTGAGCGCTTTCTCGACGCCGCGCTCGCGTCCGAGGCGTCGTATCATGAGCCGGTGCGCGGTGAGGAGATCGCGTTCGGCCGCCTCACGATCGAGGTTCTACACCCCGAGCACAGCGCCGCCGAGTCCGAGGGGCATCTGCATGACGAGAACATAGTGCTGCGGGTGCGCTACGGCGAGTTCTCGGCGCTCCTCACCGGAGACGCCGAGCAGAGCGTGGAACATGAACTACGCGAGCGCGAGGGGCTCGCCATGCGCTCTACGGTGCTGAAGCTCGGCCACCACGGCTCCGACACCTCCTCGTCTCGTGAGTTTCTCAAGGCGGTCTGCCCGGCTGTGGTGGTGTACCAAGCCGGGCGCGACAACCCCTACGGCCACCCGCACGCCGAGGTCCTCGAGCGTGTTGCAGCCTTCACCGAGGCCGAGCTGTTCGGTACCGACCGGCACGGCACGGTTGTTATCGAGACCGACGGTGTGGATTATGAGGTAATACCGGAACGCGAGGAGGCCATTGAGCCCAAGCCTAGTGCTTCTTGCGAAAGCTTGTAAAAAACCTCCGTTCGGCCGCGGAGGTGCCGATCAGGATCAACTCGTCGTTCGGCGAGAGGATGTGATCCGGGCCGAGGTTGATGACCGTCTCTGCTCTGTCTCTGTTGCCTTTGTGATACACTATACTACAGTCTACTACAGTCGCCCGACCAACGGTAACGCAAAGGGGCTATCGTGCTTCGTGAAGATTTTGCTCAACGCTTCATCGATCGACTCTGTATGTCCCTTCCGTACAACGTTAACATCATGGATCCCGAGGGGGTCATCATTGCCTGTCGCGACGGGTATCGAAAAGGCACCTATCACGACATCGCCCACCGCATTGTTGTAGACCGCAAAACTGAAGTGATCGTCTCGGAAGACGACCCGAGGCCCCCAGGGGTGCTCCCGGGAGTAAACCTGCCGATCGTGCACCATGACCGCGTCATCGGAGTGGTTGGTCTAACGGGCCCACCAATAGAGGTTCGCCACGTAGCGATATCGGTGAAGATTGCGATTGAACAGATCATCGATTACGAGGTGTTCAAGGAAAAGCTGAGCCGGCGGCAGGATAGAAAACGACTACTGGTGACGATGCTCCTTTATGACGACCTGTCCGAGCGCGATGACATTGAAGCCCTGGCGATGCAGCTGCGGTACAAGCCGGACTTGGCTCGGATCCCGGTAGTTGTGTATGGAACGGCCGCGAGTTCCGAGTCTGATGTTCGGCGGGCGGTTCAGGAGAACGCGCTACACAGCGAACAGGACATGACGTTTCGCTGCTCCGACGGAAATACCGTGATTTTTCGGGTTGTCGATCAGAGGCCGCCACGGTTGCTCAAGGCGATTCGTGCCGGGGTGGACCGATATATCGGCTTGTTAGACGAGAACCTACGGGGGGCGGGTATCGGGCCGATCGCCTGCTACGGCGTCGGTAGCATGCAGACGGATATACTTGCGTATCGCCGGAGCTTTCACCACGCGTTGTGGGTGACTGCGTGTGAGCAGGCACAAGGACAACGAGTGCGGTACTTCCAAGACCATGTGCATCGCTACCTACTGACGTTGCTGCCTCGCGATGAGACCGCTGCGATTTTTGGGCCGATCGTACAGTTTTTGGGCGAGGAGGAAACGAGAGTTTTCCAGAGGACCTTCGAAGCGTTGTATAGCTGCGACATGAGCATCAAGCAGGCGGCAGGAGAACTCGGCGTGCACCGTAATACCGTGCTTTATCGACTGTCGCGCATACAAGAATTGCTCGGGATCGATCCGGTTCATAACCTTAGCGACAGGCGTTTGCTCACCCTTATGTACGGCTGCACCGATCCTCCCGGCGGCAGTAAAACCGGATAACTGCGTACCGCAGCCCTGAGGTTTGTGCTCCGTGCACAAATCTTGAACCGACTTTTGTCCTACAAATCACATTGCTCTCGGACTGATCTCAGCGGACACTCTCTAATAGGAATTATTAGGTCCAAGGGGGGACGCATGAAAAAGCAGATTCTTCGGATGTTCGTAGGAGTAGCGGTGCTTCTATCGATGCTCGCGACGTCGTGTGGTCAGGGCACCGACACCGCAGACTCGCAAGAAGCGGCGGCGCGGCAGGTGTATCGCTGGCGGTTACAGTCGTGGGCTCCGGCGGGCGACGCAACCTACGAGGCGGCCCAAGCTCTGGCCGAGAAGATTAGTCGAGCGTCGGACGGTCAACTCGTGATCACGACGCATACCGCAGGTTCGATCATACCCGGCGGTAGTGAGTTTGACGCGGTAATGGATGGGTCGGTAGAGGCCGTCCACGGGCCCCCAAGCTGGACGATTGGGTACGTGCCGGCGGCGGTGTTTTTTACGCAGTATCCGGGAGGGTTAACCGCCAATCAGATGGAAACCTGGATGAACTACGAGGGGATAGAGCTTGCCCAGGAGATCTACGGAAGATTTGGAACACACTTTGTGGGTATCTTAACCTTGAGTCCCGCTGAGGTGTGGGCGCACTCCAACCGGAGACTTACCTCTGTGGACGACATCCGAGGTCTTAAGTTCCGTCTTGGCTCCACGGCGCTTAACGAAGTCTTCTCGCGAATGGGGGCAACACCGGTCTTCCTTCCCGGAGGAGAGATCTACGAGGCGGCTCAACGTGGAGTGATCGACGCTCTAGAATACATCACGCCCTCGATCGACTGGGGCATGGGTTTTCACGAGGTTACCGACTACATGTATCTGGGCCCGTCAAGAGCGCCGCTCGACGTTCAAGCTCTGTGGGTGAACGAAGACGCGTGGAACGAGCTGCCGGAGCACCTGCAGGAGATCGTGAGCCTCGCAACTCACCAAGCCTCGCGTGAGTACTACGCCCGGACGCTCTCGCGCGACGCGGAAGCGATGCCGCTGTTCGAGGAAGCAGGGCAGGTCATCGAGTTCGTTCCGGAAGACATTGTAGAACTCTTGAACGAAAAAGCTATTGAGTACTTCACCGAGGAGTCTGCTAAAGACGAGGAGTACGCAAGGATCTATCAGTTGCATCGCGATTGGCAAGCGATCGCCGAAGACTTCAACGTGTACTAGAAGGTTAGTTTCGACGCAGCCCTGTCGTTGAGCGAAACGACGGGGCTGTTAAGCCCACTAACGGAGGGAATCGCAGATGTCTCACAAGGCGAGGACGTACAACGACTGGAGAGTTGCGCGGACGTTTGTGCTTGGCGTGGATCAACTCACGGACAGTGTAGCCTTCGTCCTTAAGTTCCTGGTGCTGGCGTTGATCGCCGTGTTGTTCTTTGAGGTGGTTTCCAGGTACGCGTTTAACAGTCCGACATTCTGGGCGCTCGAGACCTCGAAGATGCTGCTTGGGGTAATCGGAACATGGGGGTGGGCGTACACGCTGAAACTGGACGGTCACGTACGCGTGGACCTTCTCTATTCCATGCTGCCGCGTCGTGGCAAGGCCGTGATCGATGTGCTGCTGTCGGTGATCTTCTTGTTCCCGCTGTTATACGCGATGCTTTACGCCGGCACACGGCGCGCAATGCGGTCCTGGGCTACCGGTGAGCGCATGATCGAAAGCAACTGGTTGCCCCCGGCTGCACCGTTTCGCACGCTCTTGGTGGTCGGCTTCGTACTGTTTGCCCTGCAGTGCGTCGCTCGCTTCATTCGCGACCTGTACGCCCTGACCAAGAATGAGGACATGGTATGATCGACGTAATCAGCTCAGCGTTTTCTTCGTTGCCGCCGGAAACCATCACAATCATTATGTTCGGCAGTCTGCTCGTGGGGGTGCTAACCGGGTTTCCTCTCGCCATACCGATCGGCGCGGTAGGGGTTATCTCGGGGTACCTGCTGTTCGGACCGAGGTCGTTCGACCTCATGTACGCCCGCATCTACGACACCGTGACGAACTACGGGCTGATGGCGGTGCCGCTGTTTGTCTTCATGGGCAACATGCTCGAGAAGTCGGGTATCGCCAAGAAGATGTACGACGCATTGTATCTATGGTTCGGTGGGTTCCGGGGAGGGCTCGCGATCGTCAGTATCGTGATCGGTACAATAATGGCTGCCGCTGTCGGTGTTATCGCCGCTTCGATTACGATGCTGACGCTTGTTGCTTTGCCGGCGATGATAGAGCGCAAGTACGACAAAGGACTTGCAACCGGAGCGATCTGCGCCGGTGGGTCGCTCGGTATTCTCATACCACCGAGCATCATGTTGATTATCTACGGTCCGGTAGCGCGTATCTCCGTCGGTAGGCTCTTCATGGCGGCGATCGTGCCGGGCTTGATCCTTTCGGCGCTCTACATCGTCTATATCGCGGCTAGGAGTTACTTGCAGCCCGGTATAGCCCCACCTGTTCCCAAAGAAGAGCGCGACGTGCCGTTCGCAACAAAGTCAATCTTGGTGCTCAAGACCGTGGCCCCTACGGCGGTGCTGATACTCGCGGTGCTCGGTGCGATATACTTCGGTGTGGCCGCTCCAACCGAGGCAGCCGCCGTGGGCGCCGTTGTCGCTACCGCGCTCACATTCGCCTACGGGAAGCTCACGTGGGGTGTGGTTAAGAACGTCTCTCTTTCCACCATTAAGTTAACCGGCATGGTACTACTCATTGCGAGCGCTTCGACGGCATTTGTCAGCGTATTCCTGAGTGCCGGCGGCGGCGCGGTAATAGAGGGTGCCATTCTTGGGTTCCCGGGAGGGCGTTGGGCCAGTTTCGCGGCAATCATGGTGATCTGTTTCGTTCTCGGGGCTTTCATCGACTGGATCGGTATTATCTTCGTGCTCGTGCCGATTCTCGCTCCGATTGTTCCTCTTCTGGGCTTCGAGCCCCTCTGGTTTGCGATGATGATAATCGTCAACCTCCAGATGTCGTTTCTTACCCCACCGTTTGCTTATGCAATGTTCTTCCTTAAGGGCGCTGCGCCGCCGGAGCTTGGTATCACCACCCACGACATCATTCGTGGAATGATCCCTTATGTCTTCATCGTGGTCGTGACACTCGGGCTAATGATTGCGTTCCCGCAGATTGTGTTATGGTTGCCGAGCACAATGTAGAGTTCCATTAACGCTGGAGGGAGTGTAGTCATGTTGGTGAAGCTATCGTACGGTAAGACCGGTTTGGAAATACGTGTTCCCGATCATGCTGACGTTATTGAGCCGAAGTTCGTACCGGGTCCCGAAGATCAGTTGGCTGTCGTAAGAGAGGCGCTTCAGAATCCGATCGGGGCGGAACCGCTCGGCTCATTGGTGAGGCCTCACCATAAGGTTGGGATCGTGTTTAGCGATATTACCCGGGCAACTCCTTACAATGTCCTGCTTCCGGCTATTCTCTCAGAGATTTCGCATCTGCCGCCCGAGAACATCACCTTGTACAACGCGACCGGCACCCATCGATTGAATACCGACGACGAACTGGAGCAGATTTTGGGGCCGGGCATCGTCGATCGCTATCGGATAGTGCAGAACGATTGTGACGATGATGCAGGCCACCTCCACATCGGCACCACCTCAGGCGGTAACGAGATCGAGATCCTCAGCGACTTCTTGGCGTGTGACGTAAAGATACTGACCGGCTTCATTGAGCCGCACTTCTTCG
>SLBH01000163.1 GCA_007126415.1 Spirochaetales bacterium | reverse complement strand
GCCGTTGCCAACCCTTGGGTGGTATCGATATACTTCAGGTCGGAGGGAACAAACCAGATATGTACCGGGTAAAGACCTTTTTTCTCATGACACTGCTCACCGTTGTTTTCATTCTACTCGGCGGCGCAATCGCCGGCGAGGGCGGGCTGATCATAGCGTTCGCCGTGGCACTCCTGCTGAACTTCATCGGCTACTGGAAGAGCGACAAGATCGCGATCAAGATGACGCGTTCGCGCCCGTTAAGCGAGAGCGAGGCGCCGGAACTCTACGCGATGGTCCGCAAGCTCACGCAGAACGCTTCGATGCCGATGCCGAAGCTCTATATCACGCCGTCGTCGCAACCGAACGCGTTCGCAACCGGGCGCAATCCCAAGAATGCCGCGGTAGCGGTGACCGAGGGTATCGTCAAGATGCTCGACCGGCGCGAGCTCGAGGGCGTGATCGCGCATGAGCTTGCGCACATCAAGAACTACGACACCTTGATCAGCACCTTCGCGACCGTGCTCGCCGGCGCGCTTGCGTTTCTTGCGCGTATGGGCCAGTTCCGGCTCTTGTTCGGTGGAATGCGCGGCGGCCGCGACAACAGCGCCGCGATGGTACTTCAAATCGTTGCAATCATCCTTGCACCAATTGCCGCGATGTTGGTACGCATGGCGATCTCGCGCTCGCGCGAGTACCTCGCCGACGCCACCGGTGCGCGCATCGCCGGAACGCCCGACGGGCTCGCGAGTGCGCTCGGCAAGATGTCGCGCGCCGCCGAGCGCAACCCCATGCGCATCAACGAGGCGGCCTCGCATATGTTCATCGTGAACCCCATCGCCGGGCAGCGATTCTCGAGTCTGTTCAGCACACATCCGCCGCTCGAGCAACGCGTCGCGCGGCTCCGGCGGCTCGAAGACAAGCGAGCATAACGTGATCAATCTCAACAGCGACACCGCGACAACACCGTGTAGGTCGATGCGTCGAGCGATGGCCGAGGCGGAGGTGGGAGACGAACAGTTGCGCGCCGACCCAACCGTAAACCGGCTCTGCCGGAGGGTGGCCGAGCTTCTCGGCACCGAGAGCGCGATGTTCTTGCCGACCGGCACGATCTGCAACCAGATCGCGCTGCGGGTGCACTGCGAGCCGGGCGACGAGGTCATTTTGGAAGAGACGGCGCACAACCGCCATTTCGAGACCGGCGCGCCGGCGGCGCTGCTCGGCGTTTCGCTCTACCCTGTCGCCGGGCGGGCCGGCGTGTTCACCGCTCCGCAACTCGAGCAAGCGGTGCGAGTGCCCGATCATCATTTTCCGCGCTCGCGGGTGGTGTTGCTCGAGCAAACCGCGAATCTCGCCGGCGGGACGGTCTGGCCGATCGAGACGCTCGAGGAGGTCTGCACAGCCGCACAGCGCCTCGGATTGCCGCGCCACCTCGACGGCGCCCGGCTGTTCAACGCAGTGGTCGCCTCGGGCGTTGCGGCCGATAGCTACTGCCGCAACTTTGACTCGGTCTGGATCGATTTCAGCAAGGGCCTCGGCGCGCCGGTCGGCGCGGCGCTCGCGGGTTCGGCGGAGTTCGTTGAGCGCGCGTGGCGGTTTAAGCATCAGTTCGGTGCCGCGATGCGACAGGCCGGCATCATCGCCGCCGGCGCGTTGTACGCGCTCGAGCACAACATCGACCGCCTGACGGAGGACCACGAAAACGCCGCGCAGCTGGCCGCCGGGCTCGCGGCGATTGAGGGTTTGGAGGTGGAACCACCCGCCACGAACATGGTATTCTTTCGAACAGTCGCTCATGCGCCGCTCTCTGCGTATGAGTTGGCCGATCGGCTGCACGAGCGCGGAGTGGCTGTTTCGCGCATGCCCGACGGGCGCTTGCGGGCAGTGACGCATCTCGATGTCTCGCACGCCGATATCGGGCGAGCGCTACGAGCCGTGCAGGAATGCATGAGCTAGAAAGGAGGGTGTTATGGGACGCGGAGACCGCAGTAGCCGCAAAGGCAAGCTATGGCGCAAGAGCTACGGCAACACGCGCCGCCGCAAGGACAACAAGCCGCGCCGTCCGAAAGGCGATGCAAAGCGCGGAAGGTAGGGCCTTCGATACACACCTCAAAGATCCCAGCGCGTAACTGCCTGACGGCGAACCGCCTCACGCCGGAGAGCTGTCTCGGCGCCCGCGGCCACCTGGAGCACACCTTATGAGCCACCGCCCTACGGGCATCACCGCCACTGCAAGCGAGCGTCTCGTCCGCTACCCCAGCAGCTGGGACTTGCTTGCCGAGACCAGCCGCACCTTCTACCTCTCAATCCGGAAGCTACCGAACAATGTAGGCCGGGTGTTGTGCTTGGCCTATCTTCTGCTGAGGGTTTCGGACTTCTTTGAAGACAGCGCTGCTCTTCGACCGCAGGCTAAGCTCGCGTGGCTACGCAGTTGGAGCGCTGCGCTCGGTGGGGCGCCGCTTGATAGCGATTGGGGAAATCGGGTAGCCGAGATCGGCGCCCAGGAGGTTGACGCGGTCGCGGCTGAGAACGCCGAGAGGATTCTATCCGAGTTCGAGGCGCTCGACCCGGCGATACGCGAACCGGTTCGCCGCCATGTGCGCGACTCAACCGAAGGCATGATCCGCTGGATCAAACGGGGCCCACAAGTAGAAACCGAGGCCGACCTCGACAACTACATGCACGAGGTGGCCGGACGCGTTGGGTATCTCTCAACCGAGGTGTTTACCTGGGGCTCGCCCGCGATCGCAAGGCGAAAGAACGATCTCATGCGCCTCGCGCGTGAAGCCGGGCTCGCGTTGCAGACCGTGAACGTGTTACGCGGCATTCGCAAGGACTACCAACGCGGCTGGGTTTACATCCCCGACGAGTTTCTGAACGACGCCGGCATTCGCTCCGAGCAACTGTTTGACCCTGCCTATCACCGCCAGGCGTTGCAGGTCGTGAACCGGATCGCGAACAAAGCCGAGCGCCACCTGCAGAGCGCAATCGCGTACGCGCAAACCATTCCGCGTAGCGAGCATCGTATCCGCCGCGCCTGCGTCTGGCCGTTTCTCTTTGCCGCCGCTACCGTCGGTATCAGCCGCAATAACGCCGAGGTGCTGTATAGCGAGGCCAAGATCACGCGCCGGCATATTCGCCGAATAGTTCTCGTGACCAGCACTTTTGGGTGGTCAAACCGTTTTCTCGATTGGTACTTCACCCGTCTCGTACTCTACAACCAATGCGGGCACGCGCCGTAACGCCCGGCCCAGTTCATATCGGCCCTATAAGGCCAACAAGGATGTTCATAATGACCGCGAAGAAGCTCGCGCTTGCGACGATAATGATTGTGTCCATCACCTTGGGTGCCGCATCGGCCTTCGGCGCACCCGGCACCGCCTACACCGCGCGGCTTGGAGGCGTTGCGGTTCACGACGGCATGTTTGCGCCGATCATCAACCCGGCGGCGCTCGGCGTCGGTAACGCCTCCGGCATCGGCCTTGCGCTCCCGTTTCCAGGCGGGTACGAACGCGTAAGCGACGACTTCGGCGAGCGATACGCGTTCTTTCTCAATGCCGGGTCGCTCGCGTACAACCTAAGGCGCGAACCGGAGTTCTACCGTCATAAGCTTGCGCTCGGCAGCCGCATAACGCCGCAGTTCCATCTCGGAGCCGGGTGGGACTGGCAGGATTCGTCGTTCACCCGCGGTGAGCTCGACCTCTCGGCGTTACTACGGCCGCTGCCGGCGCTCTCGGCGGGCGTTGTCGCGCACGATGTCGCGAGCGTCGACACAACCTATACCCTCGGCGCAGGAGTTCGCCCGCTTGCCTTTATCGGGCCACGGGCCGGCTCGCGCGTAACTCTCGGGCTCGACGTATTCTGGGATCCTCGCGAGGAGCTCGAGTTCGACTCGGTCTCGCTTGCGCTCGAACCGCTCGACGGTTTCGAGCTTCGAGGCTCCTGGAACGCGCGCGATGAGGTCTTCAGCGCCGGCGTGGAGCTAAGCCTCGCGCATCTGGTGTTCGGCACATCCGGCACCGTACAGGCCGAGGAGGAAGAAGAGTTCGCCGATATGCATGCCTTTATGCCGTATCGGCGCCGGCGCAGCTTCATTGCCGACCTCACGCCTACCGTGATCGAGTACGATGAAGCGGCGCGCATCCGTACACCGCCGCGCAGCAGGCCTTGGCAGCCGTATCGCGGCCTCGCGGAGGTTCTCGACGACCTCGGCAGAATCGCAGCCGACCCGGCGGTCCGAGCGGTAGTGTTCACCAAACAAGACTTCGACGCATCGTTCGCTAACTTGGTCGAGATTCGAAACGCACTAGAAGAACTCAAGGCCGCCGGCAAGAAGATCTATTTCTATTTCGAGGATGTCTCGCACTTAACCTACGCGTTTGCCGCCTCGGTGGCCGACGAGATTGTGCTTCATCCGCTCGGCAGTGTCGATATGCGCGGCTTCCATTACAATCAGGTTTATCTGGGACGGTTCCTCGGAAATTACGGCGTCCGCTTTTACAATTTCTCGAGTCACGACTACAAGACGAGCTTTGATTATCTGACCGAGCCCGAGATGAGCGAAGCCGAGCGCGAGATGTGGTCGGCGGTGTTGGCGGACCTCACCGCACAGTACTCCGAGCTGATTCGGCTCGGACGCGGCGACCGCCTCTCCGACGAGGTTGAGCAGCTCATTGAGGAAGGGCCCTACCTGCATTCCGGCGTCGCGCTGGAAAGCGGCGTGGTGGACCGCGTGATGTACCTCGACGAGTTCGAGGACTGGGTCGATGAAGAGCACCGCTACGCTCGCCGCACGCGGCGCGACCCCACTCCGCCGGCGGTGTACGACTGGGCTCCGGCGCCGCGCGGCACCGTTGCGCTGATATACGCATCCGGAAGGGTACAACGCGGGCGCGGCATACAAGGGCAGAGCATCGGCGACGACTCGATCATAGAGGCAATCCGCGCGGCGCGCCGTAGCCCGTTCGTGAACGGCATTGTGCTGCGTGTCGACAGCCCCGGGGGTTCACCCTTGGCGGCCGACAGCATCGCGCGCGAGATTGCACTCGCGGTAGAGGACGGCGTTCCGGTTGTGGTTTCGCTCGGGGGCACGGCCGCTTCCGGCGGCTACTATATCGCGGCGCCCGCCTCTCATATCGTAGCGTCTCCGGTTGGGGTAACCGGATCAATCGGTGTTGCGTCGGTATTCCCGAATATTGCGGAACTGCTCGAGCAGCTCGAGATCGGCTCCGACACCGTGAAGACCTCGAGCTACAGCGACCTCGGCAACCCCTTGCGCGAGATGAGCGAGGAAGAGCAGGAGCGCTTTCGCGAGTCGGTCACCACGGTCTACCGCCGCTTCGTGGAGGTGGTAGCCGAGCATCGAAGCATGAGCGTAGAGCAGGTCGACGAGATCGCGCAGGGGCGTATCTGGACCGGACCGCGCGCGGTGGAGATAGGCCTCGCCGACAGCGTCGGAGGTCTCGGCGACAGTATCATGGTGATGCAGCAACTGCTCGAGAGCGAGCAGCCGTTGCACCTCGTGCCGGTGCTCCCGGGAGATGCCGCACCGCTGCTAAGCGGAATGCCGGCGGCATTTCTCGGTCGATTGAACGCGTCGGCCGGGCTACCGCGCGAGCTTCGTGAAGCGTTTGAGGATTACAAAGAGCTCGAGGAAATGGCGGGCGAGCCGTTGTATATTATGCCGTATCGGCTCCCTGAGGCGCAGGATCCGCCGGCGCAGGATCCGCCGGCGCAGTAGAAGAGGCTCATGTCGGAGCGTAAGCCTACGGAACGCAAGCGTATAGAGATTCCGCTACCAACCGCGCTTCGCATGCTCGGCGACTACGCCGCGGCACGTATCGGCGAGCAGGTGCGCTCGGTTGCGTTTATCATCATTTACCTGCTCGCGTTTCAGATCGTTATTCTCGGCTCACCCCCGGCCGGCGCGTTGTCGATTGCGCTCGGTATTGGGTTGGTAGTGTTGGGTCTCGCGCTGTTCTTGGAGGGCTTGCTACTCGGTCTCATGCCGCTCGGTGAGCGCGTAGGGCTGCAGTTGCCGAAACGAACCGGGATTATCCCGATCGTACTGTTCGGGTTGTTGCTCGGGTTCGGCTCCACGCTCGCCGAACCCGCGATCGCGGCACTTCGCACCGCCGGAGAAAGCGTCACCGCATGGGAGACCCCGCTGCTCTTCCTGATGCTCGAGCGAACCCCCGAAGCGCTTGTAACCGCGGTTGGTATTGGAGTCGGCATCGCGGTTGGGTTCGGGATGGTGCGCTTCTATTTCGGCCTATCGCTCAAGCCGTTCGTCCTTACCATTATTCCGCTCCTACTCGTGATCTCGGCGGTGTTCTCGTTCGACGAGAAGCTCTCGGCGATCGTCGCACTCTCCTGGGACACCGGGGCGGTCACCACCGGGCCGGTAACGGTGCCGTTGGTGCTGGCGCTCGGAATCGGCGTTTCACGCGCAACCGGCAAG
>SLBH01000203.1 GCA_007126415.1 Spirochaetales bacterium | reverse complement strand
TTCAGTTGGATAAGCGCTATCCGGCTGAGGCGTTCGGCGTGGTGGAGATATCGATCGAACCTGCCGAGATCACGGTTGAGCTTGCAGCGCGCGAATCGCGCATGGTCGAGGTTGTTCCGAACTTCATCGGAGCGCCTCCGAGCGGATACCGTCTGCAACAGCACACACTCAACCCTCCCGAGGTTGAGGTCGTCGGTCCTGAGCAGCGCCTGGATGCCGTTGAGCGAATAGAGACCGAGCCAATCGAGTTGACCGGCCGCACCGAGGATTTCTCGCAAACCGTTCGTCTGCGCGCGCCCGACCCGCTGGTATCGCTACCGCAAGGCGATCGAGTGGAGCTGCTGGCGGTTATCGAGGAAACCGTAGTGCTCACGACGTTTGAGCCGGTGGAGGTGGTTCTTATCAATCTTGATGGGGAGTTCGAGCTCAGAGGCGAACTGCCGGACGGCTTGGTGCGTGTGCAGGCTATGCAGGGTGCCTTCGACACAATCGGACCCGGGGAGGTGCAGATAATCGCCGACGCCTCCGAGGTGGACGGGCCCGGCACGTATCAATTGCCGACGCGGCCGTTGCTGCCGAGCGGCATGTTGGTGTTGCGCTACGAGCCGACCATGATAGAGTTGGAGTTCGAAGAGCCGGCGGATGAAAACTGAAGAAAACTGAACAAGACTGAACGAGACGCGGTAGGCCGAGCGCGTTCGGCCGCGAGCGCCTGCGGTACGTTATCCGGTGAGTCGGGGGAAATTGTGATACGAGGTTTGGGGATCGATGTCGTCTCGGTTGATCGGATGCGCTCCTGGGTCGAGAACGAGGCGCTGCTTGCGCGGTTCTTTCACCCAAACGAACGCGTCGCGGTCTCGGCTCGTGGGAGTGCAGCGGTGCTCTCGCTTGCCGCGCGCTTTGCGGCGAAAGAAGCGTTCGGGAAGGCGCTCGGTACCGGGCTGCGCGGTCTATCGCTGCGCGATATCGAGGTTCGCAACGATGAACTCGGCAAGCCCGAGCTACTCGCGCACGCGAAGGCCGCGTCGGCCTTGCGGACTCGCGGGATCGATACGGTTTGGCTGTCGCTAACGCATGAGCGCGAGAACGCGATCGCGGTCGTGGTCCTGGAGGGAAGCGGATGACTCGAGAAGATACCGGATTGACCTTCTTCGCCAAGAACGCCGACACCTGCCCGGTCTGCGAGACAAGTTTTCGTAGGGAAGATATGCGAACCGGCCGAGGGCGGACGATAGCCGGTGAACTCACCGACGAGCTTCGTAGGACTTATGAGCCGTCTCAGAAGTACGGAGAGGTCTATCCGTTGGTTTACCCGGTGGTAGTCTGTCCGCAGTGCTTCTACGGCGCGTATCAGCGCGACTTCTTCGAGGCCGATACCTCGGCACTGCAACGCATAGAGGCCGACACCGACCGCCGCAAAGAAGCGGTCGGGAAGCTGTTCTCCGATCTTGATTTTACCGAGCCGCGGCGCCTCGAGGAGGGCGTGGCTTCGTACTTCTTGGCGAGCAGTTGCTACGATCATGTTCCCGCAGAGTACTCGCCGACCTTCAAGCAAGGACTAGCCTGTCTGCGCGCCGCGTGGCTCTGTAACGACCTGCACCGCAAGCAACCCGAGGAGCATTACGATTATCTTGCGCTCGTGTTCTATCGCAAGGCGCGCTTCTTCTACATCCTGGCGGTGGACCATGAGCAGAACGGCACCGAGCAGCTCGGCGTCGGAGGTAATCTTGGCCCGGATCTGGACAAGAACTTCGGCTACGACGGAGTGCTGTATCTGAGCGGGCTCTTGGAGTACCGCTACGGACCGAAGTCCGACCCCGAGCGACGCGCCCAGGCACTGGAGCGCGCGAGGCGTACGATTGCGCGCATCTTCGGCCTCGGCAAGGCCTCGCGTAGCAAACCGGCCGCAATTCTCGACAACGCCCGCGATGTGTATCGACAGATAACCGCCGAACTCGGGCAAGAGAGCGATCCGGAGCAGGATGCCGGGGGAGCGTAGCGCCGGTGAGTGAGCGTAACATTGAGCGAGCGTAACATTTTGCTAACGGTGTCGTACGACGGAACCGAGTTCTGCGGTTGGCAGCGCCAAGCCCAAGAGCGCACGGTGCAAGGGGAGCTCGAGCGTGCCTTAGGAGCGTTGCACCCCGAGCGGCCCGGCGTTATCGCCGCCGGTCGCACCGACAGCGGCGTGCATGCCGCCGGCCAGGTACTCAACTTTCGTCCGGAAAACAGCAGCATTCCGATCGACCGCTATCCGGCCGCGATCAACCGGCTCCTTCCACGCGATCTAAAGGTGCAGTCGGCTCGTGAGGCGGCGCCTGAGTTTCACGCGCGCTTCGACGCGCTGCAGCGAACCTACCGCTACCAGATTTTCGTGTCCGACCAACCCGACCCGCTCTACGAGCGCTTCGCACACCGCATCTATCGCCGCCCGCGTATCGCGACCTGGAATCGAATGGCAGCGGCTCTGCTTGGTGAACAGGACTTCACCACCTTCGCCGCGTCGCCTCAGCCGGGCGAGTCGATGTATCGCCGAGTTGATTCGGCGTCGTTCACGGTTTCCGGTGCCCTGGTGATATTCCGGATTACCGCGAACGCGTTTCTCTGGCGCATGATACGCTCGGTGGTCGGGACTATTCTCGATCTATCGTCCGGGGAGCCCGAGGATTTCCATGAGATTCTCAGTTCGCGCGAGCGGGCGCGCGCAGGCCCTACCGCACCGGCGCGGGGGTTGTGCCTCGAGCAGGTGCGCTACTAAGCCTGCACCGAACCCGGTCTGAGACGGATAAGGCGTAAGCGGTAAGCAAAAAGGGGTATTGCATAGATGACGCATGAGCACTACGAGCGCTTTCGAAGGTTGCTCGACCTCACCGATGACTATCTCGCGCGCGGTATCCGACGCAAGCGGCCACAGCGCGCCGACAGTTCACGCGTCGCTTCCGATACGCGCGCTTCGCAGAAGGAGCCTGCCCACGAGGCCGCCCACGAGGCCGCCCACGGGGCCGCAGGTCTTGGGCGGCAGTCGGCGCAGACTGCGTCTGAGCGGCCGGACCTCTCCGCCGGTGGCGGAGATCGGCAAGCGGCACACACGGCGCTGCAACAGGAGGTCACGGCCTGCACGCTCTGTCCGCTGCACCGTGAGCGCACGCGGGCGGTGCCGGGTACCGGGGTTCTCGAACCGCGCGTCCTTGTAATCGGCGAGGGACCGGGGGCAGACGAAGACAAGCAGGGTCTTCCGTTTGTCGGCCCCGCGGGGCGCTACCTCGACGATTGGTTGGCTGCGATCGAGCTGTCGCGTACCGAGAACGTATACATCACCAACGTCGTGAAGTGCCGCCCTCCCGGCAACCGTGACCCGTTGCCGCAAGAGTGGGGTGCCTGTAACTCGTATCTCTCGCGCCAGATCGCGTTGCTGCAGCCGCAGGCGTTGCTCGCGGTAGGTCGGGTGGCTTCCGGTGTGCTGACCGGTAGCAGCGACGGCATCGGGAGGCTACGCGGGCGTGTCCACAGCTACGAAGGCATTCCGCTCGTTGCGACGTACCACCCCAGCGGCGTGCTCCGCAATCCGGCTTGGCGTCGACCGGTTTGGGAGGATCTCAAGCAACTGCGGGCCATTATCTCGCGGTGATCTCACGAGTACCCATGGCCGACGGCGAACGATACTGCGACATAGCCTTCAATCTCCCGCTGTCAGGGGCGTTGAGCTATCGCGTTACGCTCGAAGGGCAATCGTGTGAAGTCGGGATGCGTGCGGTTGCCCCGGTAGGGAAACGGTCGCTCGCCGGGTTTGTGGTTGCGGTGCGCGATACTCGCCCGCAAAACGTTGCAAACCTCAAGGAGGTCGGCCGTTTTCTCGACCGCGAGCCGTTGTTCGATCAGGAGTATCTATCACTCGCGCGCTGGGTGTCCGAGATGTACCTTTGCTCGCTCGGCGAGGCGCTCGCCGCGATGGCGCCTACAGGGAGAAGCGAGCGCGAGCTGCCGGAGATAGGCGGTGACGATGAAAGCTTCAGTCCGGTTGCGGTTGAGCTGTCCGGGCCGCAGGCTGCAGCGGTCCGCTCTATTCGTGAGTCCCAACAGCGCATGCATTATCTCTACGGAAAGACCGGTTCAGGCAAGACCGAGGTCTTCTTGCACGCCGCTGAGCAGACGCTCGCCGAAGGGCGCTCGGTGATATACCTGGTCCCGGAGATCACGCTCACCCATCAGCTCGTCGACTCTATCCGTACTCGGTTTGGAGAGCAGATCGCGGTACTGCACTCGGGCTTAACACCGTCACAACGCCTTACCGAGTGGCGTCGCATCAAGGCCGGTGAAGCAAACCTTGTGGTGGGCGCTCGTAGCGCGGTGTTTGCTCCGGTGCGCAACCTGGGCTTGATTGTTCTCGATGAAGAGCACGAGGGTAGCTACAAGTCGAGCTCGACCCCACGTTATCACGCGCGGCAGGTCGCGATGAAGCGCTGCGCGGCCGCGGGCGCGCGTTTCGTGATGGGCAGCGCCACGCCTTCGGTTGAGGCCTGGCATCTTATGGAGCTTGGACGGTTCCAGCGCTTGCTATTGACCGAACGTCTGTCCGGAGGAGCTCCGCCCGAGATCGAGGTCGTGGACCTCTCCGGCACCGACGGCGGGCTCTCACGGCAGTTGATCGACGAAATTCGCGCTACGCATGCCGCGGGACGCCAATCGATTCTGTTTCTCAATCGCCGCGGCTTCTCGTATTTCTTTCACTGCCGTTCCTGCGGGTTCGAGATGTGCTGCGCGCATTGCGCCGTGTCAATGACGTATCACAAGCACCGTGACGCGATGGTGTGTCACTACTGCGGCTATCGCTCGCGGCCGGTGCAGGTCTGTCCCGAATGTGGCTCGCTCGACGTCGGATATTCCGGTTTCGGAACGCAGAAACTCGAGGAGGACCTCGCGCGCGAGTTTCCGCAGCTGCGGATCAGCAGGCTCGACACCGACTCGGCGCGCAAGAAGGGCGTGCTCGCCGAGACCTTGCGCGCGTTCCGCGCCGGCGAGACCGATATGCTGCTCGGTACACAGATGGTGGCAAAAGGTTTGAACTTCCCGGGCGTCCGGTTGGTCGGCATCGTGATGGCGGACACCGGCCTTCAGCTGCCGGACTTTCGCGCGGCGGAACGGACCTTTGCATTGATCGTACAGGTTGCGGGGCGTGCCGGAAGGTTCGCGCCCGACGGACGTGTTCTGGTGCAGACGTATCGCCCGCAGCACGACGCGATTCGCGAGGCCGTTGAAGGCGAGGTCGACGCGTTTTACGCTCGCGAGCTCGGCTTTCGCAAGGAGCTGCGCTTTCCGCCGTTTGCGCGCTTGGTTCGGGTAGTGGTGCGCGGCAAAAAGCAATCGACGGTGCTGGAGACCTCGGAACGGCTGGCCGATGCGCTACGCGCCGCGGCAGCTCAGGTCTCGGCTAGTGAAATCGAGGTACTCGGCCCGGCCGAGTGCCCGATCGCGATGATAGCGTCGCGTCATCGGGTGCAGGTAATCGCGCGGTCGGCGGCTTTTGGGCTGATGCACGGCGCGGTGCGCGCCGCGATCGGCGCGACCAAGGTGCCTTACGGTGTGCAACTCGAGACCGATGTCGATCCGGTTCAGCTGATGTAACCGAGAACCGCAGGCCGGGCGGGGCGCGCGCCGGCGCCCGGACGCCTGGACATGCGGGCGCCCACGCGCGCGCGCGGACGCCGGGAGATGTGGGCCGGGCGCGTGCCGGCGCCCGGCAGTTGGCGCCCTGGTGTGTGGGCCGGGCGCGTGGGCATGGGTGTGGGCGCGTGGGCCGAGTTTGTTGACCCGCGCTTGTTGATCGGGGTACCTTACGGTATCGATAGGAATGCGCTATGCCTGAGTTAACATATTTTCCCGACGAGGTGCTGCTACAAAAGGCCGATCCGGTCTCGGAAGTGAGCGCCGAGATAACGACGTTGTCACAGCAGATGCTCGATGTGCTGCACGAAGCCCAAGGCCTCGGCCTTGCCGCGCCGCAGGTTGGTCGAAAACTGCGGTTGTTCGTGATCGATCTTCCGAACGATGAACCGCGAACCTTCATAAACCCCGAGGTTATCGAGACATCGGTGGAAGAGAGTTTGCTCGAGGAGGGATGCCTCAGTATTCCCGGCACATTCGCCGGTATACTGCGTCCCGCGGGTGTACGCGTGCAGGCTCGCAATGCCGACGGCAAGTTGTTCACGGTTACGGCCGAGGGGATGCTTGCACGCGTGATTCAGCATGAGCTCGATCATCTCAACGGTGTGCTGTTCTGGGACCACCTTTCGCCGCGTAAGCGCGAACGGCTTCAGAAGAAGTACCGGGCACCACAGTCGCTGGAGTCCTAGTACGCGATGCGTGTGTTGTTCGCCGGCACCCCTGATCTTGCGGTTCCGTCTCTCAGAGCGGTGCACAAGGTTTCCGAGGTGTGCGCGGT
>SLBH01000170.1 GCA_007126415.1 Spirochaetales bacterium | reverse complement strand
GAACGCCCGGCGGAGTTCGACCCTCGTCGCTTCGAGGGGACCGGTCTCACACTTCTCCTCAACCAACATCCGTGGGTGGGCATCCTCGAACCGCGGCTTGAAGAGTTTCAGGAGCTCACCGGAATTACGGTGTCGTTCGAGGTGTACCCGGAAGAGCAGTATCGCACCAAGCGGACGGTAGAGATGCGCTCCGGTGTTTCGGAGATAGATCTCTTCATGATTATGCCGGGCAATAGCCTACAGCAGTACTACGTTAACGGTTGGGTGCGCCCGCTCGACGCCTACCTCAGCGACGATTCGCTAAGGCTTCCTGCGTTCGATCCGGAGCCTTTTCTGGGAACTGCGCTGCGTGCCGGCCGTCGAAACGAGACGCAGTACGTCCTGCCCTTGCTCGCCGAGACCTCGATTCTCGCGTACAACCGAACCATACTCGAGCGCTACGAACTTGAGCCTCCGCGTACGATGGAAGAACTCGAACACGTGGCGCGCGAGGTGCATGAGCGTTCCGACGGCGAGGTGTACGGCATCACCTTGCGCGGCGCGGGCGCAGCGGCAACGAGTCAATGGGCCGGCTTCCTGCACTCCTTCGGCGGCCGATGGGTTGACGACGACGGCGCGGCGGCGATCGCGGAGGAGGACGCGGTAGAAGCGCTCGAGTTCTACGCGCGCCTTCTGCGCAACTACGGCCCGCGGCACGCAACGCGCAACGGCTGGTACGAGAGTACCGCGTTGTTCATGTCGGGACGCGCCGCAATGATCTATGACGCCAACATTTTTCGCAGTCACTACGAAGACCCTGCGCAGTCCGATGTCGTGGGTGAGGTCGGCTACGCGGTGCTGCCGGCCGGTCCGGCCGGCAGCGTGCCGCACATGTCTCACTGGGGGTTGGCGATCAGCGCCGACGCCGAGCATCCCGAGGCGGCCTGGCTGTTCATACAATGGGCAACCGGTCGGGAGCTTGCACTCGAAGCACATCTTGAAGGCATTTCCTCGGCACGGTCCGATGTTTGGGACAGTGCCGAGTTTGCCGAGCAGAACGCACCGGAGGACTGGGCTGCCGCCACAACCCGTAGCTACGACTTGGCGGTACACACCTGGAATCCTCCGGTAAAGAACGTTTCGCAAGCGCGCGATGTGGTCGGCCGCGCTATTGTAGAGGCGGTTCTCGGCCTGGATGCCGGGCAGGCGGCCGCGCGTACCGCCGCCGCGCTTGATGCGATCATCCGCAGCGAGCAGGCGGAGCAGGCTGGGCGGACGGAGTAGGGCGGGCAGAGGCGGCCGATCGAGCGATGGGTGTAAACAGGTTTCCGTTCGGAACAAAGCCGGTCAGTATCCGCGGTCGGATCTTTCTTACCTATCTCGTGCTGATTCTCATTGTATTCGCGTACTTCGCGCTCTCGAGCTATATGCGCAGCGTGCGGCTTCAGGTTGAAACCGATCGCGCCGCGATTCTGGAGTTCAACAACACCTGGAGCGAGCTACAGATCGCGCTTCACGAGATGCTTACAAACTGGAGGGACGGACGCACCTACGAACGCTTTCTCGAACGTCGTGAACTCCTGGCGGCTCAACTCGAGGACTCTCACACGAGTGTAGCGGAGCGCTACTACTATCCGGAAGCGTTCAAAACGCATTTCACGAACCTTGAGGCGGTCTGGAAGATGGCCGACGAGCACATCGGCCGGATCATTCACGCAGTGGAACAACCGAGATTTCGTGAGGTGGAGCGACTCGTGGAGGGCCAGCCCGGGCTACAGCAGTTGAACTATCTCTGGGTGGAGCTCAGCGAAAGTCACTCACTCGAATCTCGACAACTAGGGCACGTGGTTCAGGACCTGATTCACGAAGTTGGGTTCTTTCCGCTCTACAGCGACACTGTGAACAACATGGTCGGCATAATCGTTGAGGACGCCGATCGCACTCGCGCGCGTATCGCCGCCGTAGAGCGCTTGGTGCAGCTGCTGTTCTTTGTACTGTTCGTAGCGGCTTACTTCTGGATGTCTTCACGTTCGGCACGCGAGCTTGCGGCTCCCATCGCGAATGTCGCGAAACGACTGCGCGAGTTCATCGGACACACCGGTGAAGAGGAAGCTGCGTACGCGCATAGAGATGAGGTGCAGACGCTTTCGCAGACCGTTGAGCATATGATCGATCATTACACCCATCTCGCTGAGCTCGCCGGTCGGCTCGCGAAGGGTGAGATCCAGGACGACTCGCTGCGCTTTCCGCGCGGCGGCGTGGTCGGCCGATCGCTCGACGAGATAGCCGGTTATCTGCAGGAGCTAGCGCGCAGCAGCATCTGGATTAGACACGGCATGTACGGGACGCAGATCCGCGAGCGATCCGAGCAGGATGTGCTGGCTCGCAACTTCAACGTCATGTCGGCGGTAATCTACGAGAAGATTACGACGCTCAAGAGCATGTTTGAGGCGGTGGACGAGGGTGTCGTGGTGATGGACGATACGCAGCAGGTTGTGGAGGCGAACTTGCGCCTCTACCGCTTGCTCGGGGTGGATGAGCCCGGCGAGGCCGTACGCGTACGCCTCAACGCCGAGCTCGCCGATCAGTTGGTGAGCCTTGTCAGAAGCGTCAAACTCGGAGACAGCGTGACCGACTACTACACCAACCTGCGGAACATGCAGGGGCACGAGATACCGGTCAAGATCAACGGCCGCGCACTACCGTACGCTGAAGACAAGCGCATTCAGGTGATGTTTCTCATCTCCAACGAGTCGTGGCGCGCACGGGCTAAGCGCGAGCATGAGCGACTACGTGCGCATGCCGCGTTCGCGGAGCTCAAGGCCCTACGCGCTCAAATCAACCCCCACTTCTTTTTCAACACCTTGAACACCATCGCCCATCTCGTTGAGACTGATGCCGACAGCGCCGTCGGCACGATCGAGAAGCTTGCCGAGCTGTTCCGGTACGCGCTTGCCGCCACGACGCAGGAAGAGGTGCGACTCGGTGAAGAGCTGCTGCATATAGAGCGCTTCCTTGATATCGAGACGCTGCGATACGGGTCGCGGCTTCAGGTGGAGTACCGGGTAGACGACGAGCTTACCCGCCAACGGGTGCAGCCGATGCTGCTGCAGCCGCTAATCGAGAACGCGGTGCGCTACGGAGCCGACGAGAGCGGGATCGTGCGACTGTGTGTAACGGTTGAGCGCGAGGAGGACGCGATGAGTATCACGGTGAGCGATCAGGGCAGTCGCGTGGTAGAACCTCACGGGTTGTTGAACAGTGCGGGAACCGGTATCAAGAACGTGAACCGGCGGCTGAAGACGCTCTACGGGAGGCCGTTACAGCTGCGGCGGAACGAGCCGCAGGGACTTACGGCCGAGATCAGAATACCGTTGAATCAGCGATGAGCGAGATCCGGGCACTCATAGCCGAAGACGAAGAGCCGGCGCGCGAGCGCTTGCGCAGGGCTTTGGAGAGAATGCCGGAGATCACGGTGGTGGCCGAGGCGCGCGACGGTGCCCAAGCGGTGGATCTCATCCGCGCACACAAGCCCGATCTGCTGTTGCTTGACGTACAAATGCCGGTCCTTAACGGGTTTGAGGTGCTCGAGCAGCTCGAGCGCCCGCCGGTAGTGGTGTTCACTACCGCGTACGACCGGTACGCGATCCGCGCGTTCGAGGTTCACGCTATCGACTATCTCCTGAAGCCCTACGGTCGAGAACGGTTGCGAGAAGCGATCCTCCGTGCGATTAAGGAGATCGGAACTCCCGAGCGAAACACAAAGCGCCTCACTGCGCTGCTGAACGATCGGGAGGAAGAGGCCCAGCATCTGCATCGCGTGAGTGTGAAGGAAGGCCGAGGGTATCGCGTTGTTCCGGTAGACGAGATTGAGTTCTTTCGAGCCGAGGAAGGCCTGGTGTTTGTGTATCAAGGCGGTGCGCGCTCCTTGATCGATACCACCCTGACGCAGCTCGAGAAGCAGCTGAACCCCGACCGCTTCTACCGTGTACATCGAAACGCGATCGCGAATCTTAACCGCATCGAGCGTGTTGTTCCGTGGGGTCAGGGCAAGCTATCGGTTCTGTATCCCGGCGACCAACGCTTGTTCGTGGGCAGAACGCGTCATCACGAGTTCAAGCGGCGACTCGGCCTCAACCTTTGAGCACTGTGGCGCCCCGTTCCGAGGGTGTGTCCGCCGCGGCGTTGCCACTCATCTCGAAATACAGTCGTTCAGCGGAATTCGTTTGTGCGAGCTGTAACCTCGTCCTACACTTGACGGTATCGTTTCGTCCGACTGGGTACGCCACGCAGAGGCGGCCCGCAGAGTCGGGAAAACTCAAGGAGGTATTTTATGAAACGTACCGTAACCGTAGTGTTCGTCGTTGCGCTGGCGCTGGTCTTTGTTTCCGGCGCGTGGGCCGGGGGCGCGGCCGAGGTCGACACCGATGTTCTCCGCGTCGCCTATCCGCAAGATGTGGCGACGTTCGACATCATGGGCACTACAGCGCCGCCGAACGAGGTTCGCCACATGGTGTTCGAACCGCTCTTCGCTCCGGACGCCGAGCTGCAGCCGCAACCCCAGTTGGTCGAAAGTTGGGAAGTCAGCGACGACGATCTGACCTGGACCTTTACGCTCCGCGACGACATCGTGTTTCACGACGGCAACCGGATGACCGCCGAGGATGTTGAGGCGTCGTTCGACCGCTACCGCCAGATGGGAGCCCGCGCGTGGGAATACGGCCGCGTCGATGACGTTGTTGCAACCGGTGAGCTGACCTTCGAGTTTCGCCTGAACTCGCCGTTCGGCGCGCTGCTCGAAACGCTTGCTCCAACGTCCGGTGTCTTTGCGATCTATCCGAAATGGGTGATCGACGAGATCGGGACCGATGATCTCACCGAGATGCGGCATATTGTCGGAAGCGGTCCCTATACGGTTGAAGAGATTGTGCCGGAAGAGCGTGTCGTGCTTCGGCGCTTCGACGACTACTCGCAGCCGGGTGGGGAGCCGAGCTTTCTCGCCGGCAATCGCTACGCGCCGATCGAGACCATCGAGATTCAGGTAATCGAAGACGACGCCACGCGCGTTGCTGCGCTTGAAGCCGGTGATATCGACCTCATTCAGAACGTGCCGCTCGACGACGCCGCGCGTGTAGAGAACAACCCCAACACTGAGGTGACGATCAGCAGCCCGGGTTACCGCGTGTACTATAAGTTCAACGTAGCGCGCCCGCCGTTTGACGATCCGGTTCTCCGTGAAGCGGTGCGTACCGCTGTCGACGCCGAAGAACTAATGCTCGCAATCGGCGATCCCGAGTACTGGCGCATCAACTACGCTATGCGCTATCAGGAAGAACAGTGGATGTGGAGCGATGTCGCCTGGGATTACTACGACCGGGATATGGACCGCGCCCGCGAACTGGTCGAGGAGTCGGACTACGACGGACAGGAAATTCGCTTTCTGTCTTCGCCGGGGCGCGACCTCGAGTTCCGTACCGTGATTCCTATGCAGGAGATCCTTCAAGATATCGGTTTGAACATTCGAATTCAAAGCGTCGACGCGGCGACCTTTAGTCAGGTGCGTGGACAGCTCGACGACTGGGAGATCAAACACGCCGGCGGCGGCTCGATGGTGGGCTTAGCTTACCTGAACTCGAGCGCTCAAGACCGCACCGGCGAGTTCTGGCCCAACGTTACCGACGAGTGGCACGAACTCATCGAGCAGGTTGTGGTAGATACGGAGCAGGCGGCTCGCGAAGCTGCGGTTGAACGCCTGCACGAGCTGCACGCCGAGACCAATAACGAACTGTGGCTCGGTGATGTGTTCGAGCTTGCCGGGTCGCGCAGCAACATCAGCAACGTGCCGCCGTGGTTCAAGCTCATTCTCTGGAACATTGAAAAAGAATAACACTCGACGAGATCTCTGAAACAGGCGCATAATAGCGTTGAGTGCCGGTACACTTTTGCCGGCACTCAACCTGCGTGTGAGTTACGGTGGGAGGTGACCTATTCACGCCTACATCATTCGAAGACTGCTTGGGATGGTTCCGATCGCGTTGCTCGTGAGCATCATCGCGTTCTTTCTGATGCAGTTATCGCCCGGTGATCCGGCGACCTTCTTCGTCTCGCCCGACGCGCCGCCGCAGGAGCTTGAGCGTATGCGCGAACGGTTGGGCGTTGACCAACCGATCATGGTGCAGTTCGGTCGCTGGATAACCGGGGTCGTTCAGGGCGATTTAGGGATGTCGTTCTACCAACGGCGCCCGGTCACACAAGCGTATTTCGCAGCGCTCCCGGTTACGCTGATGCTCGCCGGTGCCGGGCTCGCGGTGGCGTTGGTCTTGGCGATCCCGATCGGCATCATCTCGGCGCTTAAACAGAACACCCTTATAGACAAGATCGCGACGTTGTTTATCTTCACCGGGATATCGCTTCCGAACTTCTGGTTCGGCATGATGCTTATTTTGCTGTTTGCGGTCACGCTTGGGTGGCTGCCGGCGCAGGGGTTTTCGCGGATCGATTTTTGGGCTTCGATGCGCAGCCTCATTATGCCGGCGATCGCGTTGGGGTATCCTAACTCCGCGATTATCGCGCGCATGACGCGCTCGAGTATGCTCGAGGTGATGCGCCAGGACTACGTGCAGACCGCCCGAGCGAAAGGACTGCGAGCGCGGGTAGTGATGTACCGCCATGCGTTCATGAACGCGATCAACCCTATTCTTACCGTAACAGGGTTGGTGATCGCGGCGATGATGGCCGGCTCGGTCGTTATCGAGACCGTGTTCAACCTCCCGGGCATAGGCCGGCTGGTCGTGAACTCGGTAATGCGGCGGGACTATCCGGTGATTCAAGGGTCGCTTCTCTTGACCGCGATGATGATCATCATGGTCAATCTGGTGATAGACCTGTTGTACGCGGTGTTTGATCCACGGATCCGCTACGATTGAGACGAGTGAGGGCCATCGAGAGCTGACTATGCAAGACCAACCGCAGAATCAAGAAGGTATGACGCAGGCGCGCGACGAGGCGATGCCGCAGGAGTGGGACGAGGAGCCGATCGAAGGCCCGCGCAAACGCAGCCTGATGAAGAAACTCGGCGGCGGTCGTGGGCGCATGGTGATCGGCTTGGTGATGGCGCTGAGTATGGTGATTATCGCGCTCGCGGCGCCACTCATCGCGACGCACGACCCGTATCGCACCGCGGTGCGCGAGCGTTTTCTCGCGCCAAGCGCCGAGAACCTGATGGGGACCGACGAGTTCGGGCGCGATGTCTTCAGTCGCGTGGTGTACGGTGCGCGTGTCTCGATGTTTGTCGGCGTTGGGGTGGTGGCGTTTTCTACCGTGGCCGGAACCGTGATCGGTTTACTGTCGGGCTATTTTCGCCGGGTCGACAATATCCTCATGCGCGTGATGGATGCGCTGATGGCGTTCCCGTCGATTCTTCTCGCGATCGCAATCTTAGCGGCCTTGGGCCCGCATATCGGGAACGTTATCATCGCGCTCTCGATCGTGTACACGCCACGGACCGCGCGTGTGGTGCGCGGGCAGGTCTTGAGCGTACGTGAAGAGGCCTACGTTGAGTCGGCGCGCGCGGTTGGGCTCGGCAACCTTCGGATCATTTATCGCTACATTCTTCCGAACGTCATGGCTCCGCTTATCGTTCAGGCGACGTTTATTCTTGCGTTGACGATTATCGCCGAAGCCGGGCTGAGCTACATCGGGGCAGGGACTCCCCCCCCGACTCCCAGTTGGGGCAATATCCTCGCCGACGGACGGCCGCATATGTACCGCGCCGCCTGGATGACCACCTTCCCGGGACTGTTTATCATGATCGCCGTACTTGGTTTGAACATCTTCGGTGACGGGTTGCGCGACGTGCTTGACCCGCGACAGAAGGAGTCATAATGGCAGGTGCTACCACCGAAACAACGCAGCAGCAACAGAGCCGGCAACAGAGAGGCGAGCACCGCCGCCACGACGGTCCGGTGCCAGAAATAGAAACGCTCGAGACCGGGTTTTATACGCGCCAGGGCGTCTTGAAGGCCGTCGACGGAGTTTCGCTGTATGTTAACCGCGGAGAGACGCTTGGGGTTGTGGGAGAGTCGGGGTGCGGCAAGAGTGTGACCGCGCTCTCGATTTTGCGCCTCGTTCCTGATCCACCGGGCAAGATCATGGGCGGGAGCATTCGATTCGAGGGCGACGATCTGCTCGCGAAACCGCAGGAAGAAATGGAAGACATACGCGGGAACGATATCTCGATGATCTTCCAGGAGCCTCTCACCGCGCTTAATCCGGTTTTTTCGGTGGGCTTTCAGCTCACCGAAGGTATCCGCAGACACCGCGGTATCGGCGAGAAAGAGGCGACCTCAATAGCGCTCGAGATGCTCAACAAGGTTGGAATACCGGACCCGACGGCGCGGCTGCGCGCGTATCCGCACCAGCTCTCCGGCGGCATGCGCCAGCGGGTGATGATTGCGATGGCGCTCGCATGCGAGCCGCGCCTCTTGATAGCCGACGAGCCGACCACGGCCTTAGACGTGACGATTCAGGCGCAGATTCTCGCGCTGTTGCGGAGCCTGCGCGATGAAACCGGAACCGCGATCGTGATGATAACGCATGACCTCGGGGTGATCGCAGAGATGGCCGACCGCGTTGCGGTGATGTACGCCGGCAAAGTTGTAGAGACCGCGAGCGTGCGCGATCTGTTTCGCAGTCCGTCGCATCCGTACACCCTCGGCCTGATCGGGTCTATTCCAAAGGTTGTGGGCCCCCGTGAGCGGCTCGAGACGATACGCGGAATGGTGCCGAGCCTGGCGCACTTGCCTCGTGGATGCCGCTTCGCTCCGCGCTGCAACTTCGCGACCGAGCGTTGCAGAAGCATGCCGCCGCTCGAGGAAGTTGCGCCCGGACACGCGGCGCGGTGTTGGTATGCAGAGAGCGTGCGCAACCGGAAAGGGAGGCAGGCTGAATGAGTTCGGTACTTGATGCTGCGACTACGGCGGAAGCGGCTGCCGCCGATGCGCCGCTTGTGGAGGTCGTGAACCTCCGGAAATACTTCCCGATTACCGCCGGCGTGTTTCGTCGCACCGTTGGGCATGTGCACGCGGTTGAGAACGTGACGCTCTCGATTCAAGCCGGGGAAACGCTTGGCCTCGTGGGCGAGTCCGGCTGCGGCAAGACCACGACCGGGCGAATGCTGTTGCGGCTCATGGAGCCGAGCGCCGGGGAGGTGCGTTTCGAGGGGCAGAACATCTTCGACCTTAGCCTCGAGGAACTACGGAAGCTACGGCGCGAGATGCAGATTATCTTCCAAGACCCGTTTTCGTCGCTGCATCCACGCATGAAGGTCAATCGATTGATCGGTGAGCCGATCTGGTTTCATAAGCTTATCGAGGACAAACAGGCGGTGGAGCGGAGAGTCGACGAGCTGATGGAGATCGTGGGATTGCCGCGCGAGTACCGCGATCGCTATCCGCACGAGTTCAGCGGCGGGCAGCGGCAGCGCATCGGGATCGCGCGCGGGCTGGCGGTGAACCCAAAGTTCATCGTCTGCGACGAGCCGGTCTCGGCGCTCGATGTCTCGATTCAAGGGCAGGTGCTGAATCTCCTCGAGGATCTGCAGAACGAGTTCAACCTTACCTATTTGTTCATTGCGCACGATTTGAGCGTTGTTCGCCATATCAGCGACCGTATCGCGGTGATGTACCTTGGGCACCTGGTGGAGCTCGCTGAGACCACCGAGTTGTTTGCGAAACCGCTTCACCCGTACTGCGAGGCGTTGCTATCGGCTATTCCGGTGCCCAATCCCGAGATCGAACGCAAGCAGATTCTGCTGAAAGGAGACGTGCCGAGCGCCGCCAACCCGCCGCCGGGGTGTCCGTTTCACACGCGCTGCAGCTACGCGATAGATCGTTGTCGTAGTGAGACGCCGCAACTCAGAGAAATGCCGAGCGTGAGCGGCCGTTCGGTGTCGGGCGGCGCGGCGGCGCCTCGCGTGGTTGCGTGCCACCGCGCCGAGGAGCTCGATCTTGTAGGGGTTGGGACGCCGAGTTAAGCGAGCCGCACGGTCAACCGGCGCGCGAGAATCAGCCGTATGAGAATCAGCTGCGCGGGCAACAGCCGCGCGGGCAGCTCAGCGGATTTGCACGCCGAGGTACGCGTCGCGTAGTTTGTTGCGCTCAGCGTGCCGTTCGCGCAGCGCGGCGTGCCGCTCCGTGTTCGGGTAAACGACGCGCCCGGCGCTGATTCCCATCGCACCGACCGCTTGTTCGAGGCCGCCGAAGCAGTGAGCGGCGACGCCGCCGAGTATCGCGGCGCCGATCGCGGTTGAGTCGGTACTGGGCAGCATCGTAAGCGGCCGTCCAAGGGCGTCGCAGACGAGCTGCGAATACTGCTCCATACGCGTGCCGCCGCCGCTACACCGTATCTCGGTTTGCTCCGAGAGCTTCAGGGCGTGGAATACCGCCTCTACCGCGTCGAGCGCCGTGAACGCCACGCCCTCGCACCCGGCGTAGAGAAGGTCTGAGCGTGCGGTGCTGTGGCGAAGCTTGAACCAGGCGCCGGTAGCTTGTTCGTCCATCACCGGAGTGCGTTCGCCGGTGAGATACGGCAGAAAGAACGGTCCCTGCGGCAGCCGGCGCCCCGCGTGTTGCTCGAGTTCATCCCACTCGCCCTGCAGAACCGTGCGAACCCAGGTGAGCGCAGACCCGCCGTTTTGTACGCTACCCTGCGCGAGCCAGCCGTGATGGTGACAGAAGTAGTTGAGCGACTCAGGAAGATCGAGATCGCCGACCGCGGTCGGCGAGGCGACCTGCACGCCGGTGCCGAGCATGAGTTGTACCGTCCCGGGCTCGAGCACGCCGGTCGCGCGCGTGGAGGCCTGCTCGTCGGCGGCCCCGACCGGCACCCATGTGCGCCGGTTCAACCCCAGCTCATCGGCCGCGGCCGCGGTTACACGGCCGGCGCAATCCCACGGGTTTACGATCTCCGGTAGCACGCCGATCGGCAGCGCTAACGCTTCAAGAAGCTCACCGGACCACCTGCGCTTCGGAATATCGAGCAGCAGACTCCCGGAGGCATCGGTGATGTCGGTTCGCAGGTCCCCGGTAAGACGAAACCGCAGATAGTCTTTCGCGAAAAGCAGCTTTCGCGCGCGCTCGAGCAGCCGCGGCTCGTGGCGCGACACCCAGACAAACGGAGAGAGCGTGAGTCCGGCCGCAACTCGATTCTTGACGGATTGCTTGAACCCGCCCCGGTCTATCGTGGCGCTGATCTCCGGCACCAGATTGCGCGCGCGCGCGTCCATCCACACGATCGCGGGACGCACCGGAGTGTTGTCGCCGTCGAGCAGTACGAAGGAATGCATCTGCCCGGTCAAACCGATTCCCGCCACCTCGATGCCGTTCGGCTCCGCCAGGCTTGCTTGAGCCGAGGCGTCGCGAAAGGCTTCGATCGTGCTCCGCCACCACTGATCGGGGTCTTGCTCGGCCCATCCGTCGTAAGGGGAGGCGGTTTCGTAGTTGCGGGTGGCCGCCGCGAGCGTACGGCCGCCCGGCGTCACAAAGACGACCTTGACGCCGGATGTGCCGAGGTCGATACCGACGAGGGTGTTCTTGGTGGTGGCTTGTGTGTTGTTCACCTTGCTGCGTTATCCTTTCACCGCACCCTGCGTCATTCCGCTCACGATGTAGCGGTTCACAACGAGCGCGAAGATCACGATAGGTACGATAATGAGGCTGCCGTACGCGGCGACGACGCCGTACTGCGCGCCGACATCCACTCCTCCCACGAAGCGCGTGATCCCGACCGTCAAGGGCTGGGTATGGCGCCCGGCGAGGAAGAACGCAAACAGGAACTCGTTGTACGAGATAATTAAAGCGAGGATCGCCGCGGCGTTGAGGCCCGGGAGCACCATCGGGAGCGCTATCTTCCAGAACGTCTGAAACGGGGTGCAGCCGTCGATAACCGCCGACTCCTCAACCTCGATCGGGATGCCGGAGAAGAACCCGAGCATGAGCCAGACGATTAGCGGCATCTGCATCGCGAGGTGCGCCATGATGACGCCGGCCAAGGTTCCGGATATCCCGATCTCGCGGAAAAACAGGTACATCGGCATCGCGAGTACGACGTATGGGAGAAAGCGTGTGCTCAGAACCGAGAACACGAGAATGTTCTTCTGCCGAACCGACGCCAAGCGCGTGATACCGTACGACATTGGGGTGCAAACTACCAGCACCACTACGAGCGCGCTGAGCGAGATGATCATACTGTTGCGCAGGTAGAACATGAAGTTCCCGGCGCGGATTGCCAGCCGGTAGTTCTCAAGCGTGAAACCCTGCAATGAGAAGATCTGAGGGATGGTCTGGAAGAGAGCGGTGGGTTTCAGCGACGCCATCACGAGGGTCGCGATCGGTACGATGCAGATCAGAAACCAAAAAACTAGTGCGGCGTAACGTGCGCCGAGCGAAACCTTCTTCCGAAGTCTGTAATTCGGTGTACTCATAATGCAGTTCCTCTTCCGGCTACTCGCGCATCGCGCCGAGCTTGCCGGCCTTTACCGCGATAATCGTCATTACGGCTACGATCACAAACATGATCACCGAGATCGCGTTTGCGATGCCCATGTTCGCCTGCGCCACACCGAGGCGGTATACCAACACGCTCATCACCTCGGTTGAGCGCCCCGGGCCTCCTCCGGTGAGTCCGTAGACCACGTCGAACTCGCGAAACGCCGAGGTGAGAATGACCAGCGAAACGAACCCAATGTGAAACTTGATCATCGGGAACTTGATGCGAAACAGCGTGGTCCAGGTGGAGGCGCCGTCGACCTCGGCCGACTCGATTAGCTCATCCGAGATGGTGGCGAGCGCGGCATAGAATATCAGCAGCGCGAGCGGTGTCATGCGCCAGGCGTTCGTCACCGTCGTCGCGAACAAGGCGGTCTGCATATTGATCAGCCACCCAACGCGCTCCACACCAAACAACCCCAAAATGAAATTCACAAGCCCATATTGAGACTGCCAGATATAGAGCCGACCGAGTATCGCGGTGACGATCTGAGTGGTAACGAACGGAACCAGAAAGAACGCCATGAAGAAACGCGCTTGCCGAGTGCCGCGAATGCCGCGGCTGCTCATGATGGTGGCGATCGTCAACCCGAACAGCACTGCAAGTATGGTGCAGCCGAGCGTGAAGACCACCGTCACCCTAATTGAGCGGATGAACAACGGGTCGGAGAGCATGCGGGTGAAGTTGTCTATTCCCACGAAGACTTCGTTCCCGAGACGATGAAGGCGTATCGAGTGCATGCTGTAATAGATTGCACGATAAATCGGATACCCCAGGATAATCAAACCGAGTACGGCGCCCGGCAAAATGAACCGCCACGGGGTAAAAAAACGTTGTGCAGACATGAACTGTACCTCTGTGTGTTGCCGCTCCCGTTTTCCGCCGATCGCGTTGCGGCGATCGGCGGACGGGAACAGACCACAAGTTTAATCGATGTAGCCTTCTTGGCGGAATACCTCGATCATGTTGTCGACCAGGCGTTGTTGTGCCGCCTCGGGGCTCTCAACACCGTACATTACGTCCGCGGCGAACTGTCCGACCGGGGTGTACATAACCTCGCCCCACTCGGCGATCGGTTGCCGCGGAAAGGCGTACTCCATCTGCTCCTGGAACACCGGCAGGAACTCGTCGTAGAAATCGTACTCGGCGAGAACGTCGGGATCCTCAAACGTTTCCTCGAGCGCGAACATCGCGGTGCGGCGGTTATGCTCCGCCGCGTTCTCTACCAGCATCCAGTGGAGGAAGTCGTAGGCGTGCTCCTGATTCGGCGTATCGAACACCAGAACGCCGCCGCCTCCGATGAACGACCGCCCGATCGGCAGGTCCGCCCGGTTGCCGGGCCACTGCGGGAAGGTAGCGTACCCGATGTTGCCTTCGGCTTCGCCCGACTCAGCCGAGAGAACGCCCTCCGGCCAGAGCTCGGCGCTTGCAAGGCGCCCCTGTGCGAAAAAATCGAGGTGCTCGAGAAAGTCCCAGGTTGTTGCGTCCGGCGGGAAGGTGTCTTGAATCAGTCGTGTCCAGTACTCTACACCCTCGAGCAGAATTGGGTCGTCGAGATCGGTCTGAAACTCATCATCGAAGCCGTCGAGGCCCATTGAGTACACGATCGCGAGGAACGCTCGCGCCATGCCGCCGGGCTCGCTTACCGAAGCGGAGTATCCGTAGAGATTCTCCTCGAGCGTCTCGCCCGCTACGGTCTCGCCGGCGGGGCGAGTGAAGAACTCGGCGATGTCGTACAGCTCCTCCCAAGTTTCGGGCGGTGCAAGCTCGCGGCCGTACTCGGCCTCGAACGCCTCGCGCTCATCGGGATGCTCGAACCAGTCTGTGCGGTAGATGTAGAACGGGGTTTGAGGGTTGCGCGCGATCGCGATGATCTCGCCGGGGCGCAGCATCTCGTTGGTCATGTGGGAATCGATAACCGCCTGCGAATACGCCTCGTATGGATCGAACCCGTGGCGTTCCATGTGCGGCGTGAGGTCGGCCACGTGCTCGTAGAAATAGCCGAACCAGCCGGGGCTGTGGTAGCCGATATCCCAGTCGCCTTCGGGCGCATCGAGCATGAAGCGTTGCCATACCTGATCCGGCGGCAAGACCTCCATCTCGATGTTAATACCGGTTTCCTCCTCATAGCGCGGGATGAAGTACTCCTCCATCGCCTGGATATGGGGCCCGGGGTGTTCACCGATGCGCAAAGTGACTTCATCGGGGTCTGCCTCTGGGGCGCCTCCGGCAATCACAAACGGCACTGCAAACACAAACAGCGTAAGCAGCGCGATACCGACACGCACGGAAACTCGTCTCATGTGCTCCTCCCTTTGCGTGAATGTAAAATCATCCACTCAGTTTATGTTAGTTTCATGTTACCATAGACTGCTGCAGTGTCAATAAAAATGTTCTACAAGAACTTTACATTTGCAAAATACCGGCATAAGGCTTACAATAAGCCCCACTAACCAGTTGAGGAACTTTCGCAATGGGAAAGAAGGCGGAGCGTGTCTATAGTGAGCTTCTCAAACGCATTCAAGGCGGCGGGCTTGAGCCCGGCGAGCGCCTACCCACCGAGATGCAGCTCGTGCGGGAGTTCGGGGTGTCTCGGCCTACCGTTACCAAAGCACTCAACGCGTTGCAGCACGAGGGCTATATCGAGCGGCGCCACAAGGCCGGAAGCTTCGTAAAAGGCGACAACGGCAGGCAAGGCGACGCCGGCGCCGGTAGTCTGCGGCTCGGCCTCGTGATTCCGCTGCTCGGCACTACCGAGATCTTCGAGCCGATCTGCGCCCGGATCGCGCAGCTGTCGCACCGTTTCGACTACAGCCTATTATGGAGCGGTTCGCACGCGCGCATCGGCGAGGCGCTCGGCGCGGAGCTTGAACAGACCTGCCGCCGCTACATCAGCGACGAGGTGGCGGGCGTGTTTCTGGTTCCGCTCGAGTTCTTTCCCGAATCCGCCGAGGTTAACCGCCGCATGATCGAGATATTTCGTGCGGCCGATCTGCCGATCGTGTTGATCGACTCCGACGTTGTCTCGTTCCCGCAGCGCAGCGCTTTTGATCTGGTCGGCATCGACAACGTCCGCTACGGGTATCTCGCGGCGCAGCACTACATAGAACAGGGGTGTACGCGGGTCGATTATCTGCATCTTCCGTACTCCGCGCTGACGGTCGAGATGCGCATCCGGGGGTTCAAACAAGCGTTGCACGACGCCGGGCTAGACTGTGGCCCCGAGCTTGTTCACGTGGGGGACCCGGAAGATGCTGAGTTTGTTCGAGGGCTGCTGGACTCGGGCGCCGAGAACATCATCTGCGCCAACGACCTCACCGCGGTGCGACTGATGCATACGCTGTTGCGCCTCGGCGTGCGCATCCCCGACCGCGTGCGCTTGGTGGGGTTTGACGACGTTAAGTACACGCGCTACGCACAGGTGCCGCTCACGACGTTCCACCAGCCCTGCGATCATATCGGGGATCTGGCGGTGCAGGCGATGATGCTCCGCCTCGCCGAACCGCGAAACCTGCCGATGACGTTCTTCGCGCAGCCGGAGTTCATTGCTCGTGAGTCCTCGATTCTACCGTAGCTGTGAGCCTGTGCGCAAAAAACACCCGCTCGGAACCCGAACGGGTGTTTCGTCGCGAATCATTGTGTTATGATCTGCGTGTGACGGAAGTGACGCGACCTAGAAGTCGTCGTTCATCTGCTCTTCCATCATGGGGTCTTCTTCGAGCATTTCCTCGTCTACCGGCTCACAAGCGGCAAAAACAAGGGCCAAAGCCGACACGATAAAACCAAGAGTCAGTAGTTTCTTCATCTCTCTCCTCCTTGAAAGCTTGTAGCTTGTTGCTCTCTCAAGCTTCACCTTAAGGTTACACGACGAAGATTCACGCTGTGTCAGCCTTGTGCCAAGGTTCTGCAAAGATTCTCGGGCCTGAGACATCCCCAAAGCCCTGCGCAGTGCGGGGGCGCCCGTCGCTTGCGGGGGTGCGGGCGGGGTGCGCCCCGCGGTCTTGACCCCATCGCAAGGTTTCGCGATGCTGGTTTATATGCCGATCAAGCCCGAGCGCCTGGAAGCGCTACTCGAATCGATCGTGAATATCTACAGCCCCACCGGTAAAGAGCTCGAGGTAACCCGCTTCGTTACGGAGTACCTCCGGAACGCCGGATTCCGGCCGGAACTGCTGGAGGTTGAGAAGGACCGCGAAAACGTCGTCGTGATGCCGCCGGCAGAGGAGCCGAGCGTGTGCTTCACCGGCCATCTCGACACTGTTGCCGCTTCCGACTACCAGAACTATGAGTTCTATAGCGAGGGCGAGGAATTGTTTGGGCTCGGCACCAGCGATATGAAAGGCGGCTGCGCCGCGATGATCGAGGCGTTCCAAGCGTTTTTCGAGGACACCGGAGCGCTGCCGCCGGCCTGCCTGGCGCTTGTTGTAGGCGAGGAAGAGCTCGGAGACGGCACCGAGGCGCTGCTTGAGGAGTATCAGTTTTCCTGGGCTGTGGTAGGAGAGCCTACCAACCTGATCCCGTGCTTCGAGCATTACGGATATATCGAGGCAAAGCTCACCACGCGCGGAACGCGAATGCACGCGTCACAGGCCACAGGAGGCGTCAACGCGGTGCACGCGATGCTGAGCGCGCTGCTAAAGCTTACCGATTACCTACAGTCCGAGAAGGGCGACGTCATCTTCAATATCCGCGATGTTCTGAGCGCTCGCTCGGGATTTGTAGTGCCGGATTACTGTGAGGCCTGGCTCGATCTGCATCTGCCGCCCCAGTATCCCGCCGGCACCATGATCTACGAGGTCGAGGAGTTCATTCGTGCCTTGTTTCCGAACGAGGACATAGAGGAGCTGCTGAGTTTCGTGACGATCCGTTCAGGGTACGCATTGCCGGAGAAGGGGCCGTTTCCCGAAGCGTTGCGTGAGGTTTACCTGGCTCCGGGCCGCGAGTGGCGGACATCGCGCTTCCCGAGCGACTCCGACGCCATTATCTTCTGGGACAACGGTGTGCGGCCGGTAATCTTGGGACCCGGCTCGCTCGAAAAAGCGCATCGAGAGGATGAGTCGGTTGAGCGACGGCAGGTGATCGAGGCGGCCCAGTTGTATTACGAGCTGCTGCGCGCACTGTAACTCGCGGCGGCTATGAGCTCACGCGTTTCGCAACCTGCTCGAACGCGTCGAGCGAGCGCCGAACCTGTTCCTCGGTGTGCGCGAAGCTCAGCGCGCCGTAGCCGTGTACCACGAAGAAGCCTTCGTTGAGCATCCCGAGTTTCACGATGACGTCGCGAAGCTCGGGGTCGCTCCGCTTTGGGTCGTAGATCTGTTCCGGGTCGCGCACGCGCTCGGCGCCGTCGGTTAAGAAATGCACCGCGACGAGCGAACTGCCCGCACCCGCCTCGCTTGCGTCGCCCGCGCAGCGCGCGTTCAACCCGTAGGCAGCGAAGCGCTCCTCGATCCCCTCGCGCGCGATGCGTCCTAACTGCCCGATATGTGGGTAAAGCTCGTGCTCATGCGCAACGAGATGCTTCAGAAACGCGAGCCCGGCGAGCATTGCCGAAGGGTGTCCGGAAAAGGTTCCTCCGTCGAACTTCACCGCACGCTCGTGCGGCGCGCCGGGTGCCGCGAGTTCCATGATCTCGGATCTGCCGGCGACCGCGGCCACCGGCATTCCGCCGCCGATCGCCTTTCCGATTACGCAGAGATCAGGGTGCACGTTGTAGAGCGAGTAGAGTGCTCCGGCGTGAAAGCGAAATGCGGTGATGACTTCGTCGAGAATCAGCACCACCCCGTAACGGCTGCAGAGCTCTCGCGCCCGCTGAAGGTACTCCCGATCGGCGGCGATCAGCCCGCCGCTTCCAACCATCGGTTCCAGGATGAAACACGCCGCCTCGCTTCCGCTTCGCGCGAAGGTTTGCTCGAGCGCGGCACTGTCGTTGAATCGCGTAACGACTACCTCGGTGTCGGCGCTCTCCGGCAACCCTGCCGACTCGAGTCGCCCGAGGCCGTGATCGTAGGTGTGTACGCCCTTGAGCGCGAGCGGGTGGGCGCCGTGCCAGCCGCCGGCGATCTTGATCACGGTTCGGCGGTCGGTGAAGGCGCGCGCGAGAAGGATCGCGTTCATGGTTGCGAGGGCGCCGCTGGTCGTAAAACGGATGCGCTCGGCTCCCAGCCGATCGAGGATGAGCTCGGCAAGCTCGCCCTGGTGACGCTCCGGGAAACCGGTGGCAAGCCCCCGTCCGGCTTCCAGCTCGGTGCGCAGCGCCTCGATCACGGGCGCGGGGTTGTGACCGAGCACGTTCGCGAAGTGCCCCTGCCAGAAGTCTATGTATGTGTTCCCGTCGATGTCGCCAATCGTTGCACCGGCGGCTCCGGCCTCGTAGAACGGAAACGGCGCGAAGAGGCGCAAATTGTGACTACCGCCTCCGGGGAGACGCTCGGCGGCGTGTTCGAAGCGGCGGTGCGAGTTGGGGTGTGCCCTCGTGTAGCGTTCCTGGAGCTCGTTGAGGTAGGCGTTTCTATCCATGGTGCCCTCATTATGCCGAAGCAGAGCCGTGTTGTCGATTCGCACGCGCAATTCTGTTATAGTCAGGCTATGGAAGCATACACACCAATGAGCGTCGAGGAGTTTCGGCGCGCCGCGCACGAGATGGTCGATTGGATGGCCGATTTTTTTGGGGGTATAGAGCAGTATCCGGTTCGGTCGCAGGTGGAGCCGGGTGAGACCATGGCACAGCTTCCGGACTCGGCTCCGAGCGAGGCACAACCGCTTGAAGCAATAATGGAAGACTTTAGGCGGATCGTGCTTCCGGGCATTACGCATTGGCAGCATCCGACGTTTTTTGCGTACTTTCCGGCCAACTCGAGCTATCCCTCGGTGCTCGCCGAGATGCTCACCGCCACTCTCGGGGCCCAAGGTATGATCTGGCAGACCTCGCCCGCGGCAACCGAGATGGAGCAACAGGTAATGCGCTGGTTGCGAGACATGATCGGTCTGCCCGCTGAGTTCGAGGGCGTGATTCAGGACACCGCCTCCACCTCGACGCTTGTGGCGTTGATCTCGGCGCGTGAGCGCGCGACGGAGTTCCAGGTCAACGAACGCGGCTTTGTCGAGGCCGAGCGGCTGACGGTTTACGCCTCAGCGCAGACGCATTCCTCGATCGAGAAGGGTGTGAAGATCGCGGGTTTTGGACGGCAGGCGCTGCGACAGATCGAGGTGGACGACGAGTACGCGATGCGTCCCGATGCCTTGCGCCGCGCGATCGAGGCCGATCGCGCGGCAGGTCTGGTGCCCGCCTGCGTGGTCGCCACTATCGGTACCACCGGGTCTACCGCGATTGACCCACTCGGTGAGATCGCCGCCGTCTGCCGCGAGTTCGGCGTGTGGCTGCATGTCGATGCGGCGCTCGCCGGCACCGCGATGGTGCTGCCCGAACTGCACCGGTTCCAACAAGGGGTAGAAGCGGTTGATTCCTATACGTTCAACCCCCACAAATGGATGTTCACGAACTTCGATTGCTCGGCCTACTTCGTCCGCGACCCCGCCACGCTCACGCGCGTGTTTGAGATACACCCCGAGTACTTAAAGACCAAAGAGGGAACCACGGTTAACAACTACCGCGACTGGGGCATTCAACTTGGGCGGCGCTTCCGCGCGCTAAAACTGTGGTTTGTGATCCGCAGCTACGGCGTTTCCGGTATTCAACGCGTGATCCGCGATCATCTCGAGCTTGCACAGTGGGTGCGTGCCGAGGTGGAGGCCGCCCCGGACTTTGAGTTACTGGCACCGGTGCCGCTGAATACCGTGTGTTTACGCTACCTGCCGGACCCCGACGCCCCGCTCGAGGAAATCAATCGCGTGAACGCCGAAGTTATGGAGCGCGTCAACGCCGGGGGCAAGGCGTACTTCACGCACACAAAGCT
>SLBH01000119.1 GCA_007126415.1 Spirochaetales bacterium | reverse complement strand
GCTCGTGCGACGCGGCGTACTCGCGCGGCGCGATATCTACAACCACCAGCGCCTTTAGACGTTCCGGCCGCGCCGCCGCCATCTTCATCGCCACCTTGCCGCCGAGCGAATGTCCCAGCAGCGCAACGTCTTCGAGCCCCAGATAGTCCATCGTCTCAAAGACATCTTCGGCCATCTCCGCGAAGCCCATCTCGTCTTCCCACCCGGACTCGCCGTGATTGCGCAGATCGAGCAGAACCACGCGAAAACGCTCCGACAACCGGTTCGCGACCGCGCGCCAGTTATCGCCTTCGCCAAACAAACCGTGCAGAATCACGATCGGCGGCCCGTTTCCAAGTTCCTGAGCGCTCAGTATCATCCTTCCAACCCCTTCATTTTGCTTCTCATTCCCCCTCGGTACCGCCCCAGCGGTTGAACCATGCCACTTCCGAAACCGCGTGGCGCTCACGAGGAGCCTTTTCGGCCCTGCGGTGTGCGGCGCTGAGATGCCCATTCTCGTCGCCGGGATACCCAAGCACCACAACCGCGATCGCGATGTACCGCTCAGGAATTTCCAGCGCGCGCTTCAGCGCAGCCTCGTCGAACCCCGCAATCGGATGTGCAATCACCCCTTCGCGCGTGGCCTGCAACAGCAGGTTCTGCACCGCCAAGCCGGTGTCAAACAATGCGTAGTCGCGCTCGAGGTCGAGCCGGCAATCGAGCTCGAGATCGGTTGCAGCTACGACGTAGCAGGGCGCTCGCTCGGCCCAGTAGTTGCCGCCGATCGTTGCGTCGTGAACGCGCCGCCGAAGCTCACGGCTGGTCACGAACACGAACCGCCACGGCTGGCTGTTATAGCACGACGGCGCCAGCGTCGCCGCCTGCGCGAGACGAACGAGAACCTCGTTGGGTATTTCACGGTCGCTGAGCGCGCGTAACGCTCGGCGTGACACGATCTCAGGCAGTACTCCGTCGATCACATAGACCTCAGACTGAGTTACGGTTGCCGTGCCGCCGGCCACGCTCTAATACCGTTCACCCTACGGCGGGTAAACTCCTGGACCGAGCGCTGCGGGCATTGTATATTCAGCGGCACGGAGGAAGCTCATGATACCAATTCTCGACGAGCGCATCCAGCAGTACCTCGAGGATCTCGAAGCAAAGCGTGACCCAATCGCGATCGAGATGGAAGAACTCGCCGAAAGCCTCGCTTTTCCGATCGTCGGCCCCCAACTCGGCTCGCTTCTGTACATCCTCGCGCGAAGCATGCGCGCCAAGCGCGTGCTGGAACTCGGCTCCGGGTTCGGCTACTCGGCGCTATTTTTCGCTCACGCGGTAGGCCCCGCCGGACGCGTGGTGCTCACCGACACCGATCGCGAGAACCGTGCTCGCGCCCAGCAGTTTCTATCGCGTGCGCGGCTCGAGGATCGAATTGAGTTCCGCGTTGGCGACGCCCTCGAGTTGGTAACCAGCCTGAAAGGCGCGTTCGATATCGTGTTCAACGACATCGACAAGGAGGAGTATCCGTTTGTGCCCGATGCGGCCGCAAAGTTGCTCCGCCCCGACGGTCTTCTCATTACCGACAACACTCTGTGGGGCGGCCGCGTAGCCGACCCCGAACAGGCCGACAGCGCAACTGCGGGAGTCAGGCGGTATAACGAGCTACTCGCCGGAGACTCGCGTTACACGACGCTGTTGCTACCGTTGCGCGACGGCGTCTCGGTGTCGCTCTTGAACGGCCCCACCGCTTAAGGCGATACTGGCGCGGTGTCGTATCGCGACACTTCACACCAATCACAGTACACGAGGAGAGCAGTTGCCATGACCACCGACGCACCCACCCGTGAGCAAGCCTACGAACTATTAACGAGTTACACCAAGACCGACAGCCTCATCAAACACGCCCTCGCGGTTGAGGCGGTGATGCGCCATTTCGCTCGGCTTTTCGGCGAGGATGAGGAAAAATGGGGTGTAATCGGCCTTGTGCATGATCTCGACTGGGAGCAGTACCCCGAGCAGCACTGTGTCGTGACCGAGCGCGTTCTTACCGAGGCGGGGTGGCCGGCTGAGTATATTCGCGCGGTGTTGAGCCATGGATACGGAATAGTGACAGAGGTCAAACCTGAGCATCGCATGGAGAAGGTGCTCTATACCATCGACGAGCTCACCGGCCTTGTAACCGCAACCGTGTTGATGCGCCCGTCGAAGAGCATTTTAGACACCGAACCGAAATCCGTCAAAAAGAAATGGAATCAGAAGGGGTTCGCAGCCGGCGTCGACCGCGGTGTGATTGAAAGCGGTGCCGAGATGCTTGAGATGGAGCTGAGCGAAGTAATTCGGCACACGATCTTAGGGATGCGCGAGGCGGCGAACGAGCTTGGGCTCCAGGGCAGCCCGAGCTCGTGACGCCCGGGTACGCTACCTACGCCCCAAAAGACGCCCCCCGGGCAGGGAGACGCCCCCGGCGGGGCTACTTCTTCTTCTTACGCTTTGAGCGCGGCTGCTGCTTTCCGGCGGCAGCCGGTTGTTTCTTCTGACTGATTTCACGCTTCACTGCGTCAACATCAGCCCGCGCGGCACCCGAGGCCGAGGCCACTTCGCCGGAGCTATTCCCGCCGCCGGAGGCGCCCTCGAGCGCCGGTTTGGCGCGCTCAACGACCTGACGAGAGCCTTCGCCACGACGAGCACGACCCTCTTTGGCGGCGCGGCGCGCGTCGGCGCGACGCTTCCACCCAAGCAACGCCGGCGAAGCAACGAAGACCGAAGAGTACGTACCGACCACTACGCCGACCATCAGGTTAAGCGCGAAGTCTTGGATCGCCCCTGTCGCGAATATAAAGATTGCGGTAACCGCGAGCAATGTCGTGACCGAGGTGATCACGGTGCGGCTCATGCTCTGGCTGATACTGGAGTTGATAATCTGCTCGTAACTCGCGTCGCGCATCAGTGTGGTGTTCTCACGAACGCGGTCGAAGATCACGATGGTATCGTTCAGCGAGTACCCGATAATCGTGAGCACTGCGGCGATTGTAGCGGTTTGCACCTCAATCTGCAGACTGCCGATAAACACCAGCATAAACGTTACGTCGTGCACGAGCGCCGAGATTGCGGATAACGCGTAGCCGAGTTGGAACCGCAGCCAGATATACGCCAAGATCAGTACGACCGCGAAGAACACCACGAACCCGGCTTGCCCGGCGAGGTCCTCGGTGAAGCGCGCGCCGACGTAGGAACGCTCGAGCTCATCGACCGTTCCTTCGCCGAACTCGGCCTCGAGCAACCCGATCACACGGCCGGCCATGACATCGGGGAAATTCTCGATCTCGCCGCGATCGCGCACCCTTACCGAGAACTGTTGTTCGTCGGCCGGTCCCACCGACTGCACCTGTAGACCTTCCTGCTCCACCTCGGACAATGCAGCACGCACGCCGGCTACATCCGCCTCGTCGGCAGCACCGGAAATCTCCACGCGCTGGTCGAGGCCCGCCTGGAAATCAATGCCGAGGTTAAACCCGCCTTGCGTCACGGTAGCGGCTATCCCGCCGAGGATGAGCACCGCCGAGATCCCCAAGGCTATGAATCGATATTTCGTAAACTCAAAGATGCGCTTCATCAAAGCCCCCAGCCAATACTCAGCTTACGTCGCCCAAGCGCTTCAGCCGCAAAATCGAAAATCAAACGCGAGACGAACAGCGCGGTGAACATTGAGCAAACGATACCAACCGCGAGCGTCACCGCAAACCCCTGCACCGGGCCGGTCCCGAGCTGCGAGAGAAAGATCGCGGCGATAAACGTGGTGATGTTTGCGTCCATGATCGCCCAGAACGCCTTGTTGAACCCTGCCGTTACCGCGGCTTGCGAGCTCTTCCCGAGTCTATACTCTTCCTTGATGCGTTCGAAAATGATGACGTTGGCGTCCACCGCCATACCGACGGTGAGAATGATACCGGCTATACTGGTCAACGTAAGTGTCAGATTGAACACCGACAAGATCGAGATAATGAAAAACAAGTTCAGCAGCAACACCAGATCGGCGATCAAGCCCGCGCCTTTGTAGTAGGCAGGCATGAACAGCACCACAAGAGCCATCCCAACCGCGATCGCGTATAATCCGGCGCGGATGGTCTCGGCTCCAAGCGAGGCGCCGATGCTTTGCTGATTCAAGACCACCAGATCTACCGGCAGCGCTGCGGTGCGCAACACGGTCGCGATATCGCGCGCCTCTTCCTGAGAGAAACCGCTCATGCGCACCTGCCCGGTGGGGATCTCTTCTTGGATGGTGGCATACGCGCGAACCTCGCCGTCCATCACGATCGCCATACTGCTTCCGACGTTGTCGCGCGTTAAGCGCGCAAAAGCGTCGGCGCCGGCTCGGTCGAGCATGAAGTTGACAACCGGTTGATTCGTAAGCTGATCGCGGCCCACCTGCGCTTCGGTGAGATGCTGTCCCGGCAGCCCGTCTTCCGAGACGTCTTCCTTGATCGCGATATAGCGAACGACACGATCGATATTGTACTCGTCTTGGGTGACGTAAGCGCTCACCTTGGTGCCTGCGGGTACAAAATCCGGGATCTCGTCGGTCTCGGGATCCCAGTCGGGATTGTTGCGTTGATACTCGATCAACTGCTCGGTGACCTCGTCGTCGACAATGTGAAAGTTCAAGCTTCCGCGCCCGCGAAGGAACGCGTTGACGCGCTCGGGGTCGTCGTCCCCTGGGATCTCGATCGAGATGCGGGTTTGATCCTGTTTACGAATCGAAGGCTCGGTTACACCGAACTGATCGATGCGGCTTGAGAGAATGCCGATCGCGAGATCTACCGCTTCCGACAACTGCTCTTGGCTCGGTTCCTCACCCAGCCGTTCGGCGAGACTCTCGGCGTCGGCCTCGAGCGTGACGCTCAAGCCGCCCGAGAGATCGAGACCGAGTTGCACGATACGGGAGCGCATCTCCTTCAGACGCTCGATGCGCTCTCGATGGTGTCGCTCGATCGTCTGAAACGCTTCCCGTTCACTACGAAAACCAAGCAGCACATCGCGCGCCGTCCAGGTCTCGGGGAGATCGCGGTCTGCGAGGCGGTAGTTCTCGCGAGCGTACTCCTTGATGTAGGAATATTTTTCGGGCACCTCGGCTTGCGGATCTTCCTCAGCAAGCTCCGAGAGCTCGAGCAGCGCTTCACGCGCTTGCGACTGAGCATGCTCGCGCAGCTCGTACCGTGACCCGGCGGCGAGCTCGATATCTTCGTCCGGGACGAAGAAGTACCAGTTCACCGTTGGATACAGAAACACGCCGCTGACCGCAATCAGGGCGATTATGATTAGAAAGCGTAGTCTTTTGCTCATTGTTTACCCCGGCGCCGACGCCGAAAGCCGCCTACTCGGCGGCGCGCTCTCCGTCGGCGGAACCCTCGTTGTCATCGGAGTCGTCGTCGTCGAGCTGGGGCTCGGCCGCGGCTTTGCCTTTCTTTCCGCCGCCCTTACCCTTAGCGAGCACCGAAGAGACTGCCGAGCGAGAGACTTCGAGCCGCGTATCGGTGTCTACCTTTACCACGACGGTCTCGTCTTTCAGGTTCTGAATAACGCCCCGGATTCCTCCGATCGTTACAACTTTATCACCCTTCTGAAGCGCCGCGAGCATAGCCTTGGTCTCTTTTTGGCGCTTGTTTTGCGGGCGGATGATCAAAAAATAGAAAATGAGAAACACAAGCCCGAATGTAACCAGAGTAGGTGCCATTGAGGCCGGTCCACCTGCTGCTCCAGCCTGGAGCAGCGGGAGGCTGTTCATTAGCGTTATCATCGTACAACTTCCTTCGTGTCAGGATTTCAGCTACGGTACCATGCACGCCGAGCGCTGGTCAACCAAATGTCCGAGGAACTCATAGCCTCGGAGAACGGCGCTACACGGCTATCGTCTTGCTAACTTCGCGAGCTTCGTCTACTCCAAACAGGCGCTTGAAGGAGTCTACACCGGAGATCTCGCTACCGGTTTGCTCACGGTAAAACTGCATAAACTGCTCCAACTCGGCCTCCGACCCCGCATACAGCGCCGAGGCAAAAGCCGACCGGTACAGCCCGCGATCGGCGAGCTCGATAGTTCCGAGTTTCCCGTACTTGCGTTTCGCCTTGGCGTCCACGATCGCGGCACTTCCATGAAACCCGATCGTAAACACAAAATCCTCTCGCTTCACGGTCGTATCCTCGCACAGAACACAAAAAAGGGGAAGCCGATGCCGACTTCCCCGATTACCGTTACGTATAGGTGGCGGTCGGCGGACGACTACATCATGCCGCCCATGCCTCCCATGCCGCCCATGCCTCCCATGCCGGCACCGGCGCCGCCGCCTTGATCGTCCTCTTCCGGAAGATCGGTAATGGCGCATTCGGTGGTGAGCATCAGGCTTGCGATCGAAGCGGCGTTCTGAAGCGCCGAGCGAGTGACCATCGCCGGATCGATAATGCCGGCCTT
>SLBH01000077.1 GCA_007126415.1 Spirochaetales bacterium | reverse complement strand
GGTAAGCGGATCCCAGCCGTGAATCTGATACAAATCGATGTAATCGGTATTGAGGCGCTCGAGGCTGCGCTCCACGCCGGTCATGATGTGTTTGCGCGACAGACCGGTTTCGTTTGGGCCCTCGCCCATGGGGTAGCGCACCTTTGTAGCGACTACGAAACGGTCGCGATCGTTGCTTGCGAGCCACGCGCCGAGAATGCGTTCCGACTCACCGCGCGAGTACACATCGGCGGTATCGATGAAGTTTCCGCCGGCCTCCGCGAACGCGTCGAGAATTGCGTAGCTGTCGGCTTCCGGGGTCTCGCGGCCGAAGGTCATGGTTCCAAGGCAGAGTTCGCTGACCTTCAAACCGGTCTTGCCTAATACGCGGTACTGCATTGCATTCACCTTCCTGTCGGCGCAAATGCTCCAAGAGCTTTTGGGGAACAGTGTATCGCCGCCGCATCCGGCCGGTCAATGCCGCGCGTGCCGGCTGTGAACGGAAGCAGGCTCGACGGTGCGTATGCACGACGAGCCTGAACGATCAGAGACGTTTCGGTGAGCCCTTTCCCGTAACGCGACGGTTGGCCCGGCCTCGTGGCCGACCAACCGTCGAAACTACTTCAGCTTGGCTTACTACATGCCTGGGTGCCTAAAGCACCAGAATAACGACCGTAGTAAGGATGAAGATTGCGAATGCCGGGGAGTCAATGTGAGTGTCACCCCAGTTGTGGAAGAGGCGCGCGTGAAGCTCGCCAACGAGAGCACCTAATACTCCGAAGATACCACCGACGATTATTGCGCCGAACAGCGCCATTCCGCCGTCAAGCATAGCCAGCGTAGCGAGAGCACCCGGAAGCGCGATGTGGTGGGTAACCGGCATAGGCCCTTTGGTTTCGAGGAAGATAAGCGAGGAAGCGGCGATACCGAAACCGATCACGGCGCTGCCGGTAAGATAGGCCGCAAAACCTGAGAGCACACCGACGCTTGCGCCCACCAACACCAACGACTCCACTCTACTGAAGAACGGAAGCCATGCGATGGAGCGGTCGGCCGGTAGGCCGAGTCGACTCGAGGCTACGCTCGGGTCGTGCTTACCCATAAGACCGGTTTTCCCGGGCGAGAGCACCACACGCACGATGAGCGCGCTGACCCACACACCTACCGCGATTGTGTCGGTCGGCGTTCCGATTTCCGCGAGCGACGCATGAATCAAATGACCGATGACACCGAAAACACCACCAACAACGAGCACCTGCCAGAAATCGGCCCGCGCACCGGCCTTGGTAGGCGCCGTGAGAATGTCTTTACCGGCATCGATCATGCCTTTCTTTGCGGCGAACGCTGCAGCGGCGACACCACCACCAAACGCAATGTGGGGACCGAAGAACGGCCCGAACGCGATCAAACCGGTAACGGCACCGCTACCTGTCTGGATCGCCTCCTGCGCCGCACCGGAGAGCCCGGGGATCTGCGAAGCCAGATCACCGGCTACGAACAACATCTCACCAGCGATAACCATGATTCCGGTGAAGATAAACGCGGGCAATGCGCCGATAGCCGCACCGAAGAGCCCCCCACCGAAAGCGGCAATAAACATTACCGGATCAAACAGACTTAAATCCATTTGCAGCTCCTTTAAGATTGAGTTGTACCACAGCACCGAACGATCTTTAGATCGTCAACGTAGCTTATCCCCCAACTGTAACATCCGTCAACTAAAAAACTGCTTTTGTTACGCACATAGGAAATCTCTGAGCGCTTTTTGAAATCGATTTAGGGCTTTTAAGCTACAATCTCGTATTCCCCGAAGCTAAGTGAAGCGGTCAAGAACCGTGTGGCCGGCCGAACGGCGTTTAGGGAGTTCTGGCGACACGAATGCCGCCGTTGAACTCCGACTCGGCGGGGTCGAACCCGATGCGGAAACCAACCTGTAGTAACTCGGCCGTGCCGGTGGCGCTCGCACCGCGAAGGACGCGGTAAGGATTCTCGCCCACCGGCGCCTTTGGCCCGTGATAGTCACGTTGCGGACCGTCGGGGTACGGGGCGTACCGGTCCCAAACCCATTCCCACAGGTTACCGCTCATGTCGTATATGCCGAGGTGGTTGGGCGTCCGGGTTCCCACCGGCTGCGTGCGGTGTCCCTCGGTGTGTTCGGAGTCGGTGCGGTCGGAGTTTGCGAGGTACCACGCCACCTCCGAGGTTGCTTCCTCATCGGTGTGGTCGGCGCGGGCGCCTGACGCCCAGCTCGGCGGCGTCCAGTACCGGCCGCCGAACTCGATGAGGCCGCGGGGCTCGGGGCGGTCCTCGTCGGCATCGGGCCCGCCGGACTCGGGCCCGCCGGTGCCGCGCCAACTCGCGGCGTACTGCCATTCTCCCTCGGTCGGCAGCCGATAACCGTCGGCCTCGCGGTTGAACGCTACCGCGTTGAGCGCCTCGCCGGCATCGGCATCGCGTGCAGGCTCACCACCCAGCGTGTACACGGGCTCTAAGCCACTCATCTCGCTGTATGCGTTGAGCCAAACGATCGCGTTGTACCAGTTGATCTGGGCGACCGGTTGCCGACCGGCCTGGGACGGCGGGGCGCGGTCGGAGCCATGGCTGCCTTCTCGTCCCGGGGTGGTGAAGTGGTAGCCGCGCCCCGACTCGAGTGCCCACCGGCGGACCGCGTACCACAGTTCGTAGGTTACGAGGTACTTCCCGAGCCGAAAACTCGAGATCTCGTGCTCAAATGCTTCTCCGTTCACCGCCTCCTGCAGAAACCGCCCTCCGGGGACGGTGACCAAGTCGCGCTTTTGGAGCTGAGGCCCGCTCGAGGGTGTAACGGTTTGCGGCTGCCCGAGCTCGGCGGGTTGTTCGGTTTTATCGGGAGGCCCGCTCTCGCCGGCGCGCTGAGCGTGCCCGCAGCTCATTGCCGAGACTGCAACGAGCAGCGTCAGGATCACTACGTGGGCGGGGCGGGCGGGTGCGTGAGGCGGCCCGGCGTTCGGCGCAGAAGCGGTGTTCACGCCGTCCAAAATGCCATGACCCGGGATAACGCGCAACCGGTTGGCTATAGATGATGGGTATTTTGGGCCAACGGGATGTCGAGTACGACGCGTGTGCCGTTGGTGTACTCGGTTCCGACCGTTGCCCCGATGTGGTTGCTGAGAATCCGGATTAGCGACCAGCCGAAGCTCGTAACGTGCTCATCATCGGCCCAGGCGTTCATCCCGGAGCCGTCGTCGGCCACGGTGAACTCGAGGCGGTCGCCATGCGCCCGCGCCGCCACGCGTATGGTGCCGCGCTGCATGCCTTCGAAGGCGTGTTTGATCGCGTTTGTTAAAAGCTCGTTGGTGATAATACCGAGCGTGGAGAGCTTCTTCGGCGAGAGTTCGAGTTCGGCGATCTCGGTCTCGAGTTCGACCGGGACGCGGTCCGCAAACACCGAAACGATGTCTTCCGCCAACGGCACGAGGTAGTCGCGTAGCGACATACGCTGCAGATTCTCGGAACGGTAGAGGTTGTCGTAGAGCATCTGCATTGCGCGCAGCCGCCCGTGCGCCTCCTGCAGCGCCTGCACCGAGGCAGGCTCGGTCAAGCTTTCGGCCTGAAGCGCCAAGAGACTCAAGATCGTGCTCATGTTGTTCTTGACGCGGTGGTGGACCTCCTTGAGCAAGGTTGCCTGCTCTTCGATGCGCTGCTTGTCGGCTTGCTCGGCTCGCTTGCGTTCGCTAATATCGCGCGAGTTGAGCAATACGCGTATCTCACCGTGGTGCTCTATCACGCGGCCTACGGTCTCAAGCCAAATCCAAGCTCCGTCGGCGGTGAGGTACGGATGCTCAACCCGGTTCGGCGCGCGCGTCGCGACCATGCGCTCAAACAGCCGCCGCGCGTGCTCGCGATGCTCGGGCTGCATAAGGTCAAACGCGTTCTTGCCGAGTAGCTCGTCTGGGTCGTAGCCGATGAGCTCGTGCGACTTGCCCACGAACGTGAGGGTACCGTCTATGCGGGTTACGACAACCAGATCAAACGTGTTGTCGACGATGCTCCGCAAGAACGCTTCGCTTTCGTGCAGCCGTTGCTCCACCGCTTTGCGGTCGTCGACGTTGCGAGTATTGCAGAGGACGTAGGGTTCGCCGCCGAGCTCTATCAGGCGAGCAACTGTCTCAACCCAGCCGCAGGTGCCGTCGGCACAACGAGCCCGATACTCGACCGTCTGAGGCTCTCCGGTCTCGAGCACTCGCTCAAAGCGTTCCTGAACCCCAGCGCGATCATCGGGGTGGACCACCGCAAACACACTGCTTCCGAGCAGCTGCTCGGTTTGAAATCCCGAGAGCTCGTGCGCCTTCCCCGCAAACACAAACCTGCCTCGCGTATCGGCAAGCGTGATGAAATCGAGCGTGTTCGCAACGATAGCCTCTAAAAGCGAACCGTCGTCAACGGCCGTAAGATTCGCACTTGAGCCCGATGCCTGCGGCGTGTGCATGCTGCACGTCCTTTTTTAGATAATGGCGATTGCCGTCGAGTTGAAACGTGCGTCGTGAACAATTCAACCCCGATCATTTTACAACCGTTCCGTCTACCCGTAAATGAGTACTCTTTCTCAGTTGTCTCAGTTTTCTTAGCTCTCGCGGGGTGCCTAATGAGATCGCATGCGCCTGACGTAGCCCCACTACTCCACCGAAGTTTCGTTGATTGATTGCCGGCCGAGTTTGCGCTTCAGCTCGGCCGCTGCGAGGGTATACCCGCCGTCGCCGCCGTCGATGAAATGCACCTCGTCCGGGGCGCGCAGATGCATGATGCAGGTTATCAGCGCGTGGTCGCTAATGTGGGCTCCGTACGCGATCTTACCGGCGTGTTCGAGCTCGTTTAGCTTGCGTTCGAGAGCCTGCCGTCCGTTGCTGTCGCACGCGAGCACCATCTTGAGCCTCCCGTCGTACTTGCGAAAATCTGCATGGTTGATGTTGTCGCGCGGTATCTCGTTCAAGGTCTTGTAGTGGTAGCGCAACGGGAGGTTCCACCGTAGCGCTACCTTCACCGCGATAAGTTGCATCCACACCCAGGCACGTTGTCGCGCGAGCGCAAGGCCGCCGCGACCGCGAGCGTGCAGGCGCGCTTCGTTGTCTATCTCGGCCAGGTGTTCGACGGCTTGTTGGGGACCGCGGGCCACGGGGTGATACTGCTTCTCGTCGCCGAGCGAGTTGCGAATAGCGGCAAGTACTTCGTGACTAACCGCGGCGCGTTCGCGAGGTTCGTTCGAAACTGCCTCAACGATGAGAGAGACCGTTTCACCCGGGTCGGAGGGTATTGCGCGCCAGCGGCAGCTGAAGCCCTCGGTGCTTGCCCGCGTGGCGGCGTTGCCGGCGAACTCGGCTGAGTGAGGTGTAGCGGTGGGAACCGCGTCGGCTTTTACGAGTTCTTCGGCCCGTGCAATCCCGGCGCCGTCAAACACTGCTTGGGTGTACTTCTCGCTCACTCGCAGCTTACCGATCCGAACCTCGTGCCGCCCGGCGCGGACCTCGCCGACCGTGATAGCCCCCACGCGTAGCTCGATCTCGAAGGCGCGCCGAATCGTTGATTGGAGGTCGCGCAAGGCATCGAGAGCGGTCTCGGCGGTATCGGGTGGAAGCACGGCGGTCATCCCGTCGCCGCCGAACGTGAATGGAAAACGGAGATGCCCCACGATGTTGCTGATTACGGCGACTGCGGAGGCCCCTGCGATATTGACCTGCTTGTACTTGCCGGCGGCGACGGCCTCGGTCGAGCGCAACACGTCGGCTACGACGATCACCCAGTTGCGCGGCGCGTCGGCGTAGTTCTCCGGTGTTAAAATCGCATCGAAACCGGGGATTTCCGGCAGCTCTTCGTAGAAGGTATCGTTGAGCACGGGCCACTCCAGCAGATATTATACCATAGCATTCAAGTCAGGAAAACCGTGTCGCCTGCGGAAACCGCTCGGAGCCGCGCGGAACGAGCTTCACCTTCCCGCGCTGTGGTGCTACGATGGCGGGTGACGTCACCGAGCTGCGCGGCGGTGACGCCATGCAACGCCGAGGCTTCCGGGCGCTCCCGTGGGTTGCAGCGGCTCGTTGCAGCGTAACGCGGCGCGCTTAAGGCGCTGAGAAGGTCGGCATTATGCAAACTGCCTTTCAGAAAACAATCCTGCTGGTTGAAGACGAAGCGCTGATCGCGATGGCCGAGAGAAGAACCCTCGCTGCCGAGGGCTACACCGTCATTACGGTGAGCTCCGGCGAAGACGCTATCGCCGAAATCGATCAGACCGAGAGTATCGATCTCGTCTTGATGGACATAGACCTCGGGCCGGGCATCGACGGGACCGAGGCTGCCGAGCGAATCCTCACGCGCCATGACGTGCGTACCGGGCAGCGATTCCTTGGCGAAGTACGCGGCTGCTTTTTTGGGATTTCCCGCTCCATGCGGGCTTCGCTCTTGAGCTCATCGCTGTAAGATCGTTTCTTCTGCTGCATTGTTTCC
>SLBH01000044.1 GCA_007126415.1 Spirochaetales bacterium | reverse complement strand
TTCAATCTGCTGTTCGGCAGTTACTTCACGCTTTTCTCGTTTGTGATCGTACCTACAATCGAGACGCCGTTTGCCACGTTTTATGTATTCGTCGCGACGTTGTTTTTCGAGCTCGGAGCGGCCGCGCCGATTCTTTTGCTCGGCACGGCTCTCGGCTTGGTGCCGTTCAGCTTTTCGGTGCTGTTCTTCATGATCCCCTGGCTGCGACGTAGGCGCGAAGGCCGTGATAATCAATCGGTCAAGCGTCGCAACCTACGCACACGCGTGTATCGCGCCGCCTTGGCGAACCCCGAGGACGTGCGGCCGCACCGCATAGTCCCGCAGAAAGACGACGAGAAGCCCGACAACTGGCAAGACGAGGTGCGCCGCGCGGTCGAGGAGCTCGCCGCGACCTACGACGGCGAGGTCGAGCAGCTTCCCGAGGACCAAGCGGCGCCGGTTGCCGAAGGGCTCGAGCCCGATGCCGAGGTGGGGCCGGCACGGTACCGCTACCGCATTGCGGGGCTATCGAGAGCGGCGACCGACGTAGCCGCGGCGCGTGAGAAGCGCCGCGCGGCCCGGAGCGGCATAGGCGCCGTGGTGTACGATACCGGCGAGGGTGACTTAGATCTCGAGGATGCACGCCGGGAAGACGGCGGCAGCGTCGATGGCTGAAACGCTGCGGCACGCGGTTGTGGGCCTCGGCCGTATCGGGTCACTCCTCGAGGAAGACGTGCTGCGCGAGAAACCCTGCACGCACGCGGGGGCCGTCTCCGCGACCGCCGGGTCGTGTCTTGTGGCCGGGTGTGACATCATCGAGGAGCGCCGTGCGCGGTTCGCGGAGCGCTGGGGCTGTGAGGCGGTCTACCGCGATTACCGTCAAATGCTCGCCGAGCAGCCGACGGATGTCCTGCATATCGCTACCGACCCTGAAACGCATTACCCTATTGTGAAAGCCGCGGCCGATGCCGGGGTGAGGGTGGCGGTCTGCGAGAAACCGCTTGCGCATACCTGGCGCGCCTCGCGCGCGATCGTCCGGCTCGACCGTGAGCGGCGGATCACGGTGCTCGTGAACCACGAGCGGCGTTACTCAAACGACTACCTCGAGGCGCGCGCCGCGGTTGCCGAACGGCGCTACGGTGAGCCGCTGGCGGTGCAGGCGCGCCTCTACTTCGGGCGTACTCGCGGACTATGGTCGATGCTGTGGCACGACGGCACCCACCTTCTGGATGTCGCCGGGTTTGTGCTCGGCGCGCCGCTCGAGCGCGCCCACCGGCTGCAGGGCAACCTGCGCGGCGGCGGCACCAGCGCCTGGGTCGCGGCGCGGGCGGCCGGCGTACCGGTGGTGCTTGAAATCGGCGGCGGTCGCGACCACCTGCTGTTTGAGCTTATCGTTAGCTGCGAGCGTGGCGAGATCCATGTTGGTAACGGCTTCTACCGCGAGTACGAGAGCGTCGAAAGCCCGTACTATGAGGGCTACCGGTCGCTGCAGCCGGTGCGCGAGAATCCGTTTCAAGAGACCGGCTACTTCCGAAACATGGTGGCCGATGCGGCCGCTTGCGCGCGCGAGCCCGAGCGGCGCCCGGTCTCGGGCGCCGCCGACGCCGAACACGCTACGCGCGCGATCTTCAGCGTACGTCCATTCCTCGCTCAATTCGGCTGATAAGGTATGGGCGCATCGAGGGCGCCGCGATGATCTCGTCTATCGAGCCCACCGATTTCGCGCGCTCTACCGAGTGAATGCGGTCGAAGTTCGCCGCGAGCTCGGACTGCTTCTCCTGATGGACTCGTTGAAACAGCTCGTCGTACTCCACCTGTCCGAACGCCGGGTCCTGCTTGAGCCGTTGCTGCGCTTCGCGGACGCGCTCGTCGGCCTGCGTTTCCTTGAGCACCTGACGCGGGAACACCACCGCCGCGGCCGGCGCTCCGCCGATCACCGAAGCGTATGCGCCCTCGAGCGCCACCGAGTGCAGCGTGCTTGAAAGCGCCTTCGAGAACACCACGTACGCGCCGCCGTGATAGCGGGCGGTTACGAGGAAGACGATCGGGCCTTGGAAGTTCACGACCGCGCGACCGATCTCGGCGCCGTACTCGAGCTGCAGCTTTCGAAGGCTCTCGGGCGATCCGTCGAAGCCCGAGAGGTTGGCGAGCAACACCACCGGCAGTCGTCGGCTGAAGACGTTCAGCGCGCGCGCAACCTTCTTGGAAGACTGCGGAAACAGCGTTCCCCCGCTCCAGGCTTCGGGGCCGTCGTGCGGAACCTCGCCGATGCGCGATAGCGAGCGGCTCTCGATTCCGATGAGCCCCACCGCGTAACCGCCGATCCGCGTCTGCCACACGATCGCGGTCTCGGCGTCGCGCTGTTCCTGCCAGCGCTCGAGGTAGGCGTGGTCGGCGTCTTTGACCGCCGCCATGACCTGGCGCATCTCGAACGGCTTCTTGCGCTCGGGGTTGAGCTCTGCGCTGAAGATATCGCCGATCGTGGTGAAGCCCTGACCGAGATTGTCGGTGTACGGCTCGGCGCAGACATCGCGGTCGGTGGGGTCGTCGGTCTGAAGTGGGCGAGGGAAGATTGATCCCGGCCCGACGTAGGTGAGTTCGTAATGTCGGAACAGGGTACTGAACGCTTCGTACAATGTGCGAACGCGTATCTGCGCCTGACCGTTGGGGCCCATGATGCGTTCGACACCGCCGATGCCGACGTTGTTCTCCGCCGAGACGCTGCCGGAGAAATCGAGCGCTTTTTTGCCGGTAAGCAAGATCGAGGCGTCCTCGGTCATGATCAAGAGTCCGCGGGTGTGCATCAGCATCGTGGCCTCTGCGTTCCAGTACGACTGCGCCCCGACGTTGATCCCCGAGACAATGACGTTGATCTCGCCGCCGGCCTGGGTGAACTGGATGATGCGTCGCAGCGTAGCGGCGGTCCAGTCGAGGTTTTCGGTGCCGCTTTGCATATCGATGCGCGCGCCGGCCGAGATCGGAACCCACTCAACCGGCAGGCCACGTTCCTGCGCGAGGTCGAGCGCGGCGATTATCCTGCGGCATTCGGGCTCGGCGAGTGAGCCCATGTCACCGGTGGGGTCTGAGAGGATAATGACACGGCGCACGCCGTCGGGGTGCGACGACAGATAGTTTGTGATGATGCCGAACACGATGTTCGACTCGTTGTGGCCGTACGGTCGCGATTTTACCGAGAACGCGTTTTGTGCCCCGGTGGATTCGTCGACCTCTATCTCAAACTCCTCGAACTCACCGCGCGGGAAGGTTTCGGTGACCGGATAGCCGGTGCGAGTCATCATCTTCAGGATCTCGTACGGGTAGAGCGTTCCGCGCTGGCGCGCACGCACAACCTTTGCAACGTAGGAATCCATCGGGGCAAGCGCCTCGGTGGACGGTGAGCGACCGCGGAGACTGAAGGTGGATCCGGAGATGTTTTCGAACACGAGCTCGATCTGCTCGAGCTCACCGTCGCTGGGGCGCGAACGTCGCGAGTAGACTACCAGCTGCTCGATGCCGAGGTCGGTGGTGCGCGCCGCGAGGCGCCCGCCGTAGTCGCGCACTTGATCGATCGTGGCTTGCAAGACGGTACGCGCGTGGAGGAAGATGCGGTTCCAGTGCAGTCGCCGCTTGCGCCCGGCTTGTTCGGCGCGCATTGCGTAGACTGCTTCCATCAGCACGTTCTCGAGTGCCACCATGCGCGCGATGTTACCGTGCTCGTCGAGTTCTACGCGCGTAGAGGGCACCTGTACCAGCGAGAACAGCCGTTCGTCGCGCGGGTTGTCCTTGGCTGTGGCGCCGACCACGTACACCGATTCGCTTTGGTAGAGCATCTCGAGGTGGAAGCGGCGCAGCCGGAACACGCGCAGCTCGCGGTAACTCATCGGCCCGAACGAGAGCCTGGCGTGATCCTCGCACCACGTGCCGTCATCGGCGTAGTGCAGCGTACGGTAGTAACGGCGGCCGTCGGGCGGGATCACCCCCAGCGCAAGAAAGCTCGCCGCAAGCGGGCGCTCGAGGGTGTGGGCAACCAGCCGATCGGTCTCGGGGCTTTGCTCATCGCGCGAGATCAGCAGAATGAGTTCGAGTTCCGCACCGCCGTTACTCTCATTGTCGCTCGCGAGCGTCTCGAGCGCATCGTAGGCGGCCGTGAGCTCGCTCTCCTTCGCTACCGCGATAATGGATGAGACCTCGCGTTCGCTCCCCGGTTCGTGTGGGCTTGTGCGGCACTGCGCTCGGAACACTGCGACGCCCGAGTTATCAACGGCAACGGCTTTACCTTGAAGATACTCACGGTCTCGGTTGAAGCGTTGCACCAACACCTCGATCGCGATCGATGCGCGCGTGCCGCCCGGGGCAGCCACGATCTCGGCGACGAGACCCGCGACCACGTTGTGTCCGGTATCGACCAGGTTCTGCAACACCTGACGCTTGGTGTGCGGTTTATGCTCGCCGCGGCGTCCGGAGACGAGGTCCAGGGCGCGAGCTACGGTATCGCGCTTCTCCTCGCGAAGGTTCTCGAGCAGGACGCGGTCGATGAAGTGGTAGCGTGCGTGAATCGCGGCGTCGGCGAGACTCGGCGCCTCGGACTGCGACAAAAAGGTGATATCATCAAGCGCGTCGGCCAATTCGGACGGGACGTCGTCCGGCGCTACCAGGTGCTCGAGCTCGAACAGCGAAAACTGAAGGAGGTCGCGCTTGAGCTTGAGATCGCCGTGCGATCGAAACATGCGAAGTAGCGCCCCACGCAGGCGGTCTTCGTCGCTAGAGTCGTGCAGCCCGTACCAACCAAGTGCCCGTTGGAGCGCATCGAGGAACGTCTGCGGAAGACCCTTGTCGCGGTCCACGGTTCGTTTGAAGTAATGTACCAAGAGTTCCTGGTAACTGGCAGGACGCGGGAATCCGGCCGCCTCGAGGTTGATAGCGGCAAACAGACGCTCGATTCCGGCAAAGATCGTTACCCCTTCGAGCATTGACTCGGCGAAGCGTCGCCGTATGTTCGCGTCGGTCTCGGCGAGCCGCTTCATCTCGGTGAACAGCGCAAACATGTCGTTGCGATGGTCGTAACCGAGAAATACCGCGCGGTACTCGCGCGCGAGTATATCCCAGCGCGCGGCGCCACCCTCCACGGCCTGTTGCGTGAACTCTATTGCGGGAGTATCAGGCGCGGTCTCGGCACCGGCGTCACCCTCTGCGCCGGCCTCGATCTGCACCAGCGGCTGACCGGCGGCGACTTGTTCGCCCTTGCGGACCAGCAACTCCTTCACCACACCCGACTCGGGCGCCTCCACAATCATCTCCATCTTCATCGCTTCGAGCGACAGGAGTAACTGGCCCTTTTGTACGCTCTGCCCCGGCTCTACCGCGATAGAGAGCACCAACGAAGGCGACGGTGCCTTGACCGCGCCGCCGGCCTCGACTCCGATGGCGTACGGGACGCTGTTGACCTCGCATTGCAAAGCGTCGCCGCGGTCCACGAGCTGAATGCGATAACGCGTACCGGCGTACGACAAAAGCGACTCCTGATCGCGCTCGACATACTCCGCAGTGATGACGTGGCCGTCGATCTCGAGGTGATAGCGATTCTCGCCGAGCGCCTTTACCAGAAACTGATACGAGCGGCCCTCGGCGCTGAGCGCGCACTCGATGCCTTTGGCGTCCCCCACCTCGCGCGGCGAACCGGCGGTGGAGAGCTGTTGATTGAAGTTTGCAAGCTGTGCGCGATACTCGGTGAGGTATTGATCGATCGCGGCGGCCACGAGCGCAATCTGATACCCCTCGCGCGGCGCCGGACGGCGACCTTCGAGCAGCCACTGTTCTACGAAGCGCGTGCTTACCCCACCCGAGGCGATCTCGGGCGTTTCAAGCAGTTCCAAGAGAAGCGCTCTATTGGTGGTTCCGCGCTCGATCTTGATACGTAGCTCCTGGAGCGCACGCTTCAACCGTGCGATGGCTTCCGGACGCGACGGGCCTGATGCGATGATCTTCGCGATCATCGAGTCGAACTCGGTTGGGATTACGCTTCCGTGTTCGATCCCGGAGTCTACCCGGATACCGGGACCGGCCGGGATGATGTAGCGCTCTACGCGGCCCGGAGCGGGGGTGAACTCGCGGTCGGGATCCTCGGCATTGAGGCGTACCTCAATGACGTGTCCGCGCGGTTGATCGTCGCCCAAGTCTCGTATATCCGCGTTGCACGCCACATCGATCTGGCCCTTAACGAGATCAACCGCGTATAGCTGTTCGGTGATCGGATGCTCCACCTGCAACCGGGTGTTCACCTCCATGAAGTAAAACTTCTCGGTGTCGAGGTCGTACAAGAACTCGACCGTTCCGGCGCTCTCGTAATCGGCGGCCTTGATCAGGCGTGCCGCGGCGGCCTCCATCTCGGCGATATACTCGCCGCTGAACTCGGGCGGCGGCGTCTCCTCGATGATCTTCTGGTTGCGGCGTTGCACCGAGCAGTCGCGGACACCGAAGGTTCGCACGGTGC
>SLBH01000111.1 GCA_007126415.1 Spirochaetales bacterium | reverse complement strand
GGAGCGCAGTAATGGGAACCGTCGATAAGCGCGAGTCATCGGAGCTCGAGTTGTTGCGGTTTCTCAGTAGTTCGCCGACGCCGTATCACGCTGCGGCCGGCGCGGCGTCGCGCTTACGCGAGCAGGGGTTCACCGAGATCCACGAAACCGAGCGGTGGCGGTTGGAGCCGGGGAGAGCATATTTCCTCCGACGGGCCGGGTCGGCGATCGTCGCGTTTCGAGTCGGCGCCGGTACTCCGGCGGATAGCGGTTTTCGCATCGTGGCCGCGCACCTCGACAGTCCGGCGCTCAAGCTCAAGGTCCGCGGAACCGAGCGGTTTCATGATCTTCTGCGCGTGCCGGTTGAGGTTTACGGCGGGCCAATTCTTTCCTCCTGGCTGGACCGCGACCTCGGGATCGCCGGTCGGTTGATGGTGCAATCGGGCGAGGGCCGGGACGCCGGGCGCGGCTGTGCGGAGTCGGTCTTGGTGAGCACCGATGGACCGGTCGCGATCATTCCGAACCTGGCGATCCATCTCAACCGCGATCTCAACAAGGGGTTTGAGTACAATCCGCAGGATCACCTCGCGGCGCTGGTGAATCCCGCGCGGCTTTCCGAGGCGCGGCCCGAGGCACCGTCCGAGGGGCCTGACGGAACGCAGCAGGGTTCGCCGGGTGGTGCTCAGGGGAGCGCCCGCCCGCCGCGCGCTCGTTTTCCGAAGGCCGCCGGAGCGTTGGTGGGGGAGCTCGCCGAGAACGCAGGGGTAGAGCTCGAGCGGGTGCTGAGCTGGGACCTTCTGCTCTGGGACACCTGCGCGGCTGAGGCGCTCGGCTCGGGCTCGCGGCTGTACGCCGGCGGAAGGCTCGACAACCTTGTCGGCGCTTGGTCGGCGTTGGGGGCGCTTGTGGGCGCCGAAGCGGGTGAGGCAACGCAGGTCGCGGTGCTGTTCGACGCCGAGGAAGTCGGCAGCAGGGCGGGGCCGGGCGCCGATTCGTCGTTTCTCGAGGGCGTGCTCGGTCGCGTTGTCTCCACGCTCGGCGGAGATACCGAAGACTACTACCGGGCGGCGGCGTGCTCGCTCTTGGTTTCAAACGATGCAGCGCACGCGCTACATCCGGGATACGCTGCGAAGTACGACAGCGATTACGCGCCGGTTCTCGGCGGTGGCCCCGCGATCAAGCTCAACGCCAAGCTGCGCTACGCCACCTCGACCTCGGGTGCGGCGCGCGTGGAGGCGGCTGCCGAGGAAGCCGGGGTGCCGCTTCAATACCTTGCGGTGCGTTCTGATATGCGCTCCGGCTCAACGATCGGACCGTTCGGCTGGGCTCGAACCGGCATCGACCCGGTCGATATCGGGGTCCCGATTGTCGCGATGCACAGTATTCGCGAGACGGGCGACCTACGCGACGCGCACGCGCTTGTTGAGCTTCAACGGCATTTGCTTGGGAAGTAATCGTCTTGAACGGCGGAAACGCTCTCAGAGCCCAATGAACGCGAGCGCGAACACCGCAGCCAGGCCGAGCCCCACCGTGACCGCGACGTTTTTGGTCTTCCAGGCGACAAACGCAGTGAACACTCCGGCGATAAGATAGTGATTGCCGAGATGCAGCGCGAGCCTGTCGTCTTGGATCAGAAGTGTCGGTAGAATCAGCGCCACCAGAACACCGACCGGGACGTAGCGAACCGCGCGGCGCAACCACGCGGGCATTCCGGTTAGGCGCAGGACCGCGAACGAGGTGACGCGCGTTGCGTAGGTGATGGCTCCCATTGCGAGGATGAGCAGGACAAACTCAGCGCGCATCGCTGCGCCTCTCGTGGTAGGTCTCGAGCAGCGTTCCGGTAACGGCCGAAGCAACGCCCGCGATCGCGATGTACCAGTGTCCCTCGATGTAGAGTGCCCCGAGGACCGCCGCGATAGCGCCGACCGCGGCGGCGGCGCGCCCGGTGGATGTTCGCAAGAACGGCACTACCAGAACCATGAAGGTTGCCGGCATCACGAACTCAATCGGAAGCGCGAACGGGTCCTCGATCAATCCACCGATCGCGATTCCCACACCGGTAACCGTGAACCAACCGCAGAAAAACAGCAGCCCAACTGCGAGATAGTAACGGAAGCTGAAGCCGGCGCGTTCGGCGCGGTTGATCGTCAAGGCGAAGCTCTCGTCGATCATGAAAAACGCGATCAGCGCCTGGCGGGGCATCGAGAAACGCTCCACATGCGGGGCCAGCGTGGCGCCCATCAACACATGCCGCAGGTTCACGAGCAGCGTTGCGACCATTAGTACTCCGGCCGCGGTTACACCCTCGCTCAAGATGCTCACCGCGATCATCTGAGACGCACCGGCAAACACGGCGGCCGACATCAGCAGCAGCTCACCCGCGGTTAGCCCGGCCGCGCGCCCAACGATCGCGTACGCAAGGCCAAACGGGACGATCCCGAGCATGATCGGAAAGACGGCCGGGGCCGCCTCTTTCAACGCCTCAGTTGATGAGATATCGCCTGAGTTTTCAGCGCGGGGGGCTGTGGAGTCTGTGGTCGTTTGATGGTTCGTCATGGTTACAACTTGTACCGGAGTGGATCAAGCCTCGCCATCATCGCCGAATTTGCCCGAGGTGATCAATAGCCCACCGACGAAGCGGGTGGAACGGCGGGCCGGTAGACCTCAAGCAGCCTTTGCAGTATCGTGGCGACGAGTTTTGGGCGGTATGAAGCAACATGAACGTGAGTTCAGCCGGCGCGGCGGCGCCGGGGATGCCGCCGCCGCCGGCGGCGCAATAGAATACAACGGCGCCGAGCAGTCCGGTCTTGCGCTCCCGGGCGACGACACGTCGGGCTATCTCACCGACCAGCTGATCACGTACATCGGCAACAAACGCACGTTACTGCCGTTGATCGCTCGAGGCGTGCAGGCCGCGACGCGCCGGCTCGGTGTGAACGAGCCGGTCATGGCCGATCTCTTCTCCGGCTCCGGGGTGGTGGCGCGTTTCTTTAAACGTTACGCCGGAGCGCTGATCGTGAACGACCTCGAGCCGTATGCCGAGATCATAAACCGCTGTTACCTCGCGAACCGCGATGAGGTGGACGCGGACGAACTCGGCGCAGCGTACAACGAGCTACGCGCGCAACTCGCCGGCGAACTTGACCGCGACGGCATGATCGCGCGGCGGTACGCGCCGCGCTACGACAGCGCGATTCGGGCCGGGGAACGCGTGTTCTACACAAGGCGCAACGCCCGGTATCTCGACACCGCCCGTCGGCTCATCGGCGCGTTGCCCGAGCGGCTTCAACCCTTGCTCATCGGGCCGCTGTTGTCCGAAGCCTCGGTTCACGCCAACACCGCAGGGGTGTTCAAGGGATTCTACAAGGACCGCGAGACCGGTATCGGCCGTTTCGGCGGTAGCAACGGCGACGCGATGACGCGCATAACCGGGAGTATTGAGTTGCAGCTTCCGATTTTGAGCCGCTATTCATTGCCGGTTGAGATTCACCGTGACGACGCCGCCACGGTGGTAGGCAGTCTGCCGGAGCTCGATATCGCGTATCTCGACCCGCCGTACAACCAACACCCGTACGGCTCGAACTACTTCATGCTGAACTTGCTTACCGAGTATCGAGAGCCGCAACGGCTCAGCCGGGTGTCCGGCATCCCGGACAATTGGCGCCGCTCGGCGTACAACTCGCGCAAGCGTGCGCTTTCGGCACTTACCGACCTCATAGAGCGCATTCCTGCGAAGGTCGTCCTCGTCTCGTTCAACTCCGAGGGCTTCATAACGCACGAGCAGCTGAAAACAATGCTCTCAAGGCACGGGCGGTTAGAGGTTCTCGCGCAGCGCTACAACACGTTTCGGGGCAGCAGGAATCTCAGAAACCGCTCGATCCACGTAACCGAGTACTTGTTTCTGCTGGAACGCTCGTAAACGCGGCGCTCAACCGGTTTTGCGGAGCAGTTGCAGCGACCGGCCCTCTACCGCAACCGGCGTACGCGCCGCAATCGGCGTTACTTCGTCGTCTATGAAACCGCCGAGCGCGGTATCGAGAAGCGGCTCCCAGTATTTCGCCCAGCGCTTCGCCGGAAGCGAGAACTCGATCGACTCCCAGTACGCGTTCAGTAATAGCAGAAAGGTGTCGTCGGTCATGCGTTGGCCGAATATGTTGGTTCCCGGAAGCGAGTGCCCGTTAAGGTAGATGCCGATCACCTTTGCGTAGCCTTGGTTCCAGTGCCGCTCGGCCATGGGCTTGCCGGTGGGCGTGAGCCACGCGATATCGTGGAGCCCTTTGCCGTGAATAGGCCGCCCTTGGAACCAGCGCCGGCGGCGAAACACCGGGTGAGCGGCCCGGAACTTAATCAAGCGCGAGGTGAACTCGAGGAGTTCGTCGTCGATGTTGTTCCAGTCGAACCAGGAGATTTTGTTATCTTGGCAGTAGGTGTTGTTGTTGCCGCCTTGCGCTCGGCCGAGCTCGTCACCGCCGAGCATCATGGGAATCCCTTGCGAGAGAAACAGCGTGCCGAGGAAGTTTCGCTTCTGCCGGGCGCGCAGCTCGTTGACCTCCGGATCGTCGGTAGGGCCCTCTACTCCGCAGTTCCAGGAGCGGTTGTGGCTCTCACCGTCGCGGCCGTCCTCGCCGTTGTCCTGGTTGTGTTTGTCGTTGTACGACACGAGATCGTGCAGCGTGAATCCGTCGTGCGCGGTTATGAAGTTGATGCTCGCGTACGGTCTGCGGCTGCTGCTCTCGTACAGGTCAGAGCTGCCGGTGAAACGCGTGGCAAACTCCGCCAAGGTCTGGTCCTCGCCGCGCCAGTAGTCGCGCACCGTGTCTCGATACTTGCCGTTCCACTCGGCCCAGCCCGGCGGGAAGTTGCCGACCTGGTAGCCGCCTTCGCCGACGTCCCACGGCTCGGCGATGAGCTTAGCCCTGCGGATCACCGGGTCTTGGTGAATGATGTCAAAAAAAGCCGACAAGCGGTCGACGTCGTGCAGCTCACGCGCAAGCGTTGAGGCGAGGTCGAATCGAAAACCGTCGACATGCATTTCTACTATCCAGTAGCGGAGCGAGTCCATGATGAGTTGCAAGACATGGGGGTGACGCATGTTCAGGCTGTTGCCGGTGCCGGTATAATCCATGTAGTACTGCGGGTCGTCCGCCATGAGGCGGTAATACGCGGCGTTGTCGAGCCCCTTAAACGACAGTACCGGCCCAAGATGGTTCCCCTCGGCGGTGTGGTTGTAGACGACGTCGAGAAACACCTCGATGCCGGCTTGGTGCAACGCCTTCACCATGTTCTTGAACTCGGCCACCTGCGCGCCCGGCCGCTTATCGGCGGCGTACTCGCTGTGAGGAGCGAAAAAACCGATACTGTTGTAGCCCCAGTAGTTTCGCAGGCCGCGCTCAACCAAGTGTTTGTCGTGAACGAAATGATGCACCGGCATGAGCTCTACCGCGTTGATTCCGAGGTTCTTGAAGTGTTCGATCGCGGCCGGGTGCCCGAGCGCGGCGTAGGTGCCGCGTAACTGAGGCTCGATTCCCGGGTGCTGAACCGTGAAGCCCTTCACGTGCGTCTCGTAGATCACGAGCTCGTGTTCCGGGATGTTGAGCCTGCGATCGCCGGACCACTCGAAGTGCGGTTGGGTGATTACCCCTTTCGGCATGTAGGCCGCGCTGTCGAGGTTGTTCGGCTCGCCGTTGGGCTCTGAGAAGTGATACGGGAATACCGACTCGTGCCACTGGACTCCGCCGTGAATTGCGCGTGCATACGGGTCGAGTAGAAGCTTGTTGCTGTTGCAGCGCGTGCCTTCGTGCGGCGCCCACGGGCCGTGTACGCGGAACCCGTAGCGCTGCCCGGGCTCGAGGTCCGGGAAGTAGCCGTGGAAGCAGTTTCCGGTTTCTTCGGGTAGTCGTATTCGCTGTTCGTTGTCGTTGTCGTTCTCGTCGAAGAGGCACAACTCCACCGACTCGGCGGCCTCGGAGAACACCGATACGTTTACTCCGGCGCCGTCATAATGCGCCCCGAGTGGGTACGACTCACCTGCCCATATTCGCATTACGGCTTACTCGCGGCTGAGATGCGCAAAGAGTTCGCCCGCAAACGAGGCGAGGCGATGATCGTCGATCCTGTCGAGGTCGTTCTCAACCTTCGCAAAGCGTGTCATCAGAAGCCGATCGAAGCGCTTGAGCTTCGCAAGCTCGATTTTGCCGCCCAGATTTGCCGCGGTCGCCGCGTGCGCAAACAGCCATTGTGGATACGCGTTCAACAACTGCTCTCGCGCCCGCTCATCCTGGTATAGGCTGGAGATAAACAGCCCGACGTCGCGGGCGAGTAAAGCCTTGCGGTTGCGCTCGCAGAACCGAGTCAACGCCCGCGGGAGCTTCCCGGCGTAGATTGGCCCGCCGAGCACCACCATGCGTGTGTTTCCAAGCTGCTCGGCGGTCAACTCGCGAGCCGGAACGCACCGGGTCTCGAGTGTGCGCGGGCGATCGACGTTCTGCTCAGCCAAAGTACGAACTTCCTGCTC
>SLBH01000213.1 GCA_007126415.1 Spirochaetales bacterium | reverse complement strand
GATAACTCCTCCTACAATTAACGCATTACTTATGGAGGTAGGAGGTATTGGGAATGAGAATAGCTTGCCTTCTAACGTTAATAATTTCGGTGGTAAGCTGCGTTCCTGAAGCTGATCCCCCGGTTGATGAAGCCCTTTTAGGAAATGAAGAAAATGATCTTGTTACAAACGAGCTTGTTGAATTACCGGACCCGCAAGTAGGTGAACAAACTGTATCGGGAGCTCTTTACGAGCGGGTTTCCCGCCGCCGATTTACCGGTGACAGTTTGAGTCTGGATATTGCCGGTGAACTGCTTTGGGCTGCCGGGGGGATCAACGTGGATGGTATCACCGGAGCAACCCGTACAGCGCCCTCGGCAGGGGGAACGTATGCCCTTGACCATTACTTGGTGGCCGGTGATGTAGACGATCTGGCAGCAGGCATTTACCGTTACGATCACGAACAACACGCTTTAGAAATGGTGGGTATCGGTGACAGGCGCAGTGAGTTGGCTTCTGCGGCGTTAGATCAGCAGTTCATAGCCGACGCTCCTTTGATCGTGGTTATGGCGGCGCATTATGGGCGAACAACGGCTACGTATGGCGAGCGGGGAGAGAGATACGTGCACATGGAAAGCGGTTATGCTTCACAGAATATCCACCTCATTTGTGAAGAACTTGGTTTGGGTACTGTAGCTATCGGAGCGTTCGAAGATGACCTGGTAGCAGAAATAATAGCTACAGACGGGGCCCCGTTAATGATAATGCCGGTCGGGGTGCCCGGAGAATAGGAGTTTGCCGGGAAGCAGGTGGTTCAGTCGCTCCTGCCGGTTCCGGGGCGGCCCTCGACCGAAGGCGCGGTTACGGTAGAGGTGCTCGCGCGATACTTCAGATACGAAACTGCGCCCGCAGACCTTGCCGCACCTAATTTGTTGCATGTATCCTCTGTGAACCGTCGCATTTATTCAAGACAAGGCCCCCGGTTGCGGTGAATACTATGGGCATGATAGCCAAACTGAAGTACGTGATTTTTTTTGTTGAGGATGTCGCAGCGTCGAGAAAGTTCTACGCGGAAGCCTTTGATCTCACCGCGGGTTTTATTCACGAAAGCGGTGATTACGGCGAGATGAAGTCCGGTGAGACCACGCTCTCGTTCTCATCGCGGACACTCATGCAGCACCTGGGGAAGAACCCACGCACACCCGATCCGGCGCGACCGAGTTTCGAGATTGCTTTTGAGGTTGATGATGTTCCGGGTGCGCTGTCTCGTGCGGTTCGTGCTGGGGCCGCCGTGGTGCAGGAGGTCAAGGAAGAGGCCTGGGGGCAGACGACCTCCTACGTAAGCGATCCCGACGGTTATCTGGTGGAGATCTGCTCACCGGTAGCTGCATCGTAGCCGGGAACAAAGAGCTGCTCGGTCAGGTCCGGTCGATGTATAAGCTTGGTTGGGCTTACGCCGAACCAGCGGCGAACGGCACGGGACATATGCGCCTGGTCGGAGTAACCGACCTTGTATGCAAGCTCAGCCTGGGAGTGGCCCGCGACAACCGCTCGTGCAGCCGCCCGGACACGCGCGAGCTGAGACCAGAAGACTGGTGACCTGCCTGTGTGCCTCCGCAGCAGCCGCTCCAGTGTCCGCCGCGACACACCAAGCGCACCGGCAGTCTCCTCTACACTCACCGGGAGCTCAGCTATGGCCGAGAGCGCTTCAGTAACTCGAAGGTCGCACACCACGGCATCTGCAACTCGTATGATGGTGAAGTCAGGGTCCTCAGACCGGTCATGCATCAGGTTTTGCAGGGCCGGCTTGGGTAGTTCCGTCCCGGGAACAAACCGATAACCCACTAACTCAGCACCCTGTGGGATCCCGGCGGTCATAATGCCGTCCTGAAGGAGTGAGAGCGACCATCTTGGTCTTTCGCCTGGAACGCTCCAGTGAATGAGGTCTTGGCATCCGTCGGGGATAATGAAGCGGGGGATAGTGTCTGGAGACCGGTAGGTCCAACGTTCAAGTATCGGAGTTCCTGTCGATGGTACTGCCACGTCTTCCACCCTCGGGTCGTGTGTTCTGTGCAGATGATATCACAGCATCTTCCACTGAGTGGCAAGATGCTTTGGGATAATAGCGATACTATCTTCATCGAACGAGCGAGGAGTAATATGGCAACGACGCAAGAGTATGTCGAGTTCGTATGTGGCCAGATCGAAGACGACCGGACGGTACGATACAGAAAGATGTTTGGCGAGTACATGGTCCATGTGAATGATAAACCATTGTTACTCGTGTGTGATAACACCGTTTTTGTGAAGCAACTCGAATGCATACGGCAGTTGAGCGCTATAGAAGAGCTGGACCAGGTGATTCCGGTTCCTACCAAAAGAAAACCGAAGAAGAAAAGCGGTTGAGCAGGCGTTACCAGTTTCTCAGTGACACGGGTAACGTGGTGAGCTTTGTCTACGGTGTATGGACGCATCAGAACAGCACGAGCTACCCCGCCCGCCCCGCGCGTCACCCGTCGAGGTGGCCGGCCAAAGCGGCGTTCTTGCCGGCGATTCTGCCGAAGACCAGGCAGTCGGTAATAGCGCAGCTTCCCAGGCGGCAGGCGCCGTGCACACCTCCGGTGACCTCGCCGGCGGCGTACAATCCTTGTATCGGTCTGTGATCCAGAGCGATAACCTGGGCGCGCTCATCGATCCGCACGCCGCCCATCGTGTAATGAACTTTGGGCCAGATCCTCATCGCAAAGTATGGGGGATGTTGAATAGGGGGCGAATCGGTGAGGATGGGCCGTCCGAACTCATCGTCGCCCCCCCTACTCACAGCCGCGTTGAAACGCTCCACAGTGCGAAGCAGCGGTTGCGCGGGCAGGTTATACCGGCATGCAAGCTCTTCAAGGGTGCCGAACGTTTGGACAACGTTCTTTCGAAGCGCCCTGTCTATATTCCAGCCCGACCGCGTGACCGCCGCCTGGTCGCTGATGCAAACGCAGGGCGAGCCGATCTCCATCACGGCCTCGCTGAGCAGTTTGCGGTCGGATTGCTCGTTCACAAACCGTGTCGCGGTGAGCGGATGTACGAGTATACCGTACAGAAACCCTATGTAGTCGGCAAAGAGCGGTCCGCTGCCGAACCCCTTCTCATCCGGGGATGCCCAGGGGCCGAGCTGGATATGCGACAGATGGACGGGAGTTGAGCCAATCCTAAGCAACGTCACCAGCGCTTCTGCGGTCGCGAACTTGTGATTGGTTGTATCTACTTCCTGGGATAATCGGGGGGCCTGCGTCGAACGGAATGGCACATCAGCACCGAATCCGCCGGTGGCGACGACTACCGCACGTTCGGCCTTTACCCGTTTAGTGTTTGTGCCGGTTTTCTTTCGAGCGTCGTACCCCTCTTCGACAACTACTCCGCAAACCCTGCGCTCATCCGTCACGAGAGTGGACAGCGAGGTCGCCGTTCTGACCGACACGCCGAGCTCTGCGGCTTTTGTCACGAGCGCCTTGATGATCGTGGCGCCGGTGATTCCCTCCGCGGCGTAGCAGCGAGGCAGCGAGTGGCCGCCGAAACGGTCCACCCGTTTGAGGTACTGCACTCCCAGGTAATCCGCCGACCACTGAAAGGCTTCAGCGGACTTTTCGGTCAGGACACGAACCAAGGCCGGATGGTTGAGCCCCATGCCCGCTTTGAGCATGTCTCGGTAGAAGAGTTCGGGCGAGTCTTGGATGCCGGAGCTTTCCTGGAGTGCGGTGCCCGCAGCGGCCACACCTCCGTCGCTGATAACGGAATTGCCCCCGGGAGCCTTCATCTTCTCGATCACCACCACGGACGCGCCCGCAGTGCGCGCCTCAACGGCAGCCGTGAGGCCGGCGAACCCGGCTCCTACTACAATCACGTCGAAGGTCTCGTCCCAATCAGACATCGCGGTGCCTCTCGGCGGTGTCAGCCGTGTCTCGCCGCGGCGCCCGATGCCTCTTCGTGTTCCTCTTCATCGTCGCCCTCGCCCATGGCGACCTCGACCGTTTTGGCTTTAGCGAAGGCGTTGGTGATTCTGTCGATGATGATAGCGAGAAAAACGATCGAGATTCCCGCCTCAAAACCCTGACCGATATTGACGCGGTTGATCGCCAGAAGGACTTCCATACCAAGCCCACGATTACCGATCATGGACCCGATTACCACCATAGCGAGCGCCATCATCGTGGTTTGGTTGATGCCCACCAGAATGGACGGCCGCGCCAGCGGCAACTGCACGTCGAACAACAGATTCCAGCGGTCCGCCCCAAACGCTTTGGAGGCCTCGATAACCGCCGGCGAGACCTCACGGATCCCTACGTTGGTAAGTCGAATCACCGGTGGAATTGCATAGACGATCGTCGCAAAGGTGGCCGGCACCCGTCCAAGGCCGAACAGCATCAGCGCCGGAATTAGGTAAACAAACGACGGCATGGTCTGCATTGCGTCGAGAACCGGTGTGACGATGTTTCGTACCGGGTTACTCCATGCCATGAGGATACCGAGCGGTATTCCAAGCGCGACGGAAAACGCGACGGAGACGATTACAACCGACAGCGTGTTCATCGCTTCCGCCCAATACCCGAACGCGCCGACGAGGAACAGCATTACGGCAATCGCCGCCGCCGCACGCGTGCTGCCGATTGCCCGCCGCGCCAGTAGACCAATCGCAATAATTGCTACCCACCACGGAACAAACACCAACGCCCGTTCCACCACGAGCAGTACCTGCAACCCAATCGAGCCTATCCAGTCAAAGACGCCGCCAAGGTTTGCCAGGATCCAGTACATACCGGTGTCCACCCAGTCTGCGACAGGGATTCTGATCCATTCGGGGAAATCACGCATCGGCATCCTCTGTTGAAAGGGCGTTGAGAATTGCGCGCGGACGTACAACGCCCAGCAACCGCCCGTGCTCGTCGGTCACAGGCACGTGATAGCTCCCGGAACTGACCTGGCCGAAGAGGTCCTCAATGACTGTGTCGGGCGGGACCGGCTGCACGTAAAGCAGGTCTTCTTCATTCAAGATGTGTTTCTTTTCTTTGGCGAGCCGCTCGATCACATCGCGTGTGGCCACGCCCAGATACCGCTTCTTACGATCGACCACGAACGACCACTCGCATCGTTGATGCTCCATCATAGTACGGGCAGTAAGCGGCCCCTGCCGGCGGTAGAGAAGAATCTCGGGATCTTCCATCACCGTGGCGGCGGTGAAGACACGCGCGGGACTCGCGTCGCGGGTGAAAGCCTTGACGTACTCGTCGTGGGGGTTGTTGAGGATTTCTTCAGGGTCCGCCACCTGAACGACCCGGCCGTCACGCATGATCGCGATGCGATCGCCCAGTTTCAGCGCCTCGTGCAGATCGTGCGTGACAAACACGATTGTCTTGCCGAGCTCCGCCTGCAGGTCCACCAGCTCGTCCTGCATCTGCCGCCGGATGAGCGGGTCCAGCCCGCTAAACGGCTCGTCCATGAGCAAAATGGCCGGATCCTTGGCAAGCGCTCGAGCAAGCCCAACCCGCTGCTGCATACCGCCCGACAGCGACGCGGGGTAGTAGTTTTCCCACCCCGCAAGTCCTACGGTTTTCAGTGCTTCAATGGCTCGCGCTTCGCGTTCTTCCTTATGGTTGCCGCGCAACTTGAGTCCGTAAGCGGCGTTCTCCAACACGGTGTAGTGCGGCAACAGTCCGTAGTTCTGGAACACCATGCTAACCTTGTCACGGCGAAACTGGATCAGTTCCTCATGGTCCATTGCAACGACGTCTTTATCAGCCACCCGCAACGCGCCCGCAGTAGGCTCCACTAAGCGCAGCAGCGTCCGGATCATTGTAGACTTACCGCTTCCGGAAAGCCCCATAATAACAAACAGCTCGCCGCTCTTGACCGCGAAACTTACGTCTCGCAAGGCGATAACGCAGCCGGTTCGGCGCTGGAGATCCTTCTTGGGCACATCGCGATACCGAGGCGTGAGAATCCGCTCAGGATTCCGCCCGAACACCTTCCACACGCCCTCGGCCTGAACCATGACCTGCGGGCTGCACGCGTCCTCAGACTCCGGCCCCGATTCGACTTTGTCGGTGTTTGAGTCACTCACACGCTAATAGGTTACCGCAATGCAGCGCGGATATTGGCTTCTATCTCCTCGCTGACCCACTCCGTCCACACGTCGTCCCGGTTGCGGAGAAACCACAGTGCGGCGCCTTCGGCGTCGTCTACTTCATTGGCCAGCACGTTGAGGAACTCGTTGTTCACCTCGATGCTCGTGCTGTAATGCGAGAGGAAATCTTTGACTTCCGGCAGCCGCTCTGCACTCTCAGCATTCATCAGGATGTCTACCTCGGCGGCCGGAAACTCAGATCCCCGCAGCCGTATCATGTCCAACTCATACATTATTGCGGTAGGCTCCCAGTAGTATCCAACCCACGGCTCCCCTCGTTCGTACGCCCCGCGCATGGATGCGGCCAGTGCCGTACCGGAGCCGGGGAGAAAAGCGGTGTACAGGTCCGTGAGCTCGAACTCTTCCAGAATCTCTTCGCTGATCTCACCTGCGATCCACCCCGGAGGCGGGAAGATGATTTGCCCCATGCCGGGATTCTCCCGGTCGGGAAACAGGTCAACGTACTCTCTAAGATCCGCAACCGATTCCAACTCGGGAGCCACAGGGTCTATTCCGCGGTCGGGGTCGCCTTCAACCATATAGCGCGGGACATACCAGCCTTGGGGACCGTCAGGAAAGTTCTTGCCGATGTTGACAACTCGCCCGGCCTCCTTCTCGGCAGCATACGCTTCCGGGAAGTTGGAGTGCCAGGACTCCATGTTGACATCGACATCGCCTGCGGCAAGACCGTTGAACAGTGGAATGGTGTCTCCGGGGATGAAATCCACACTATACCCGCCGTACCCATTCTCAAGGATAAATGCCACAATCCGATTATGGACCAGAATGCTATCCCAGGACGCATCGGCCATGGTAACTTCGGTAACGTCTTCCTCCGCTTCACCGGCAGCATGAACTCCAGCCGGAGCCGATATGAGCGTCGCTATCGCCGATAAAACCAGCAAACAGGTTTTTGTGCCTCGTTTCATGACTACTCCTTTCCGCTCAAGGCGGTCTACACACGCGCATTATACCATGAGTTACTGGACCAAACTCCGGCTAATGACACGAGTTTTGTGGGTGAGTGCTCAGCAGAGTATATGCAGCGTGCGACAGGTGACGATAAGATCGGGCTGTACCACCGTCGGCTCCTCATTCCGCCTTCGCCAAGTCCGCTGGTGCCCCGTGGTGGCAGTGCGATAGTACAACGGTAGTTCGACCACGGGGCGGCGTCAATATACCCGCGGATCGATCTGCATCTATATGACAACATGCGTCATTCTTTTTCTCCGGGAGGTGCGCATGTCACGCGTACGCGTCAAAATCGACAAGTTCACCGGCTACGGGACACACGTTCATGTGACCGTCCGTGCGGATGATGCGGAACAGTCGGAACGAGTGATGAAGTTCCGGTCGCGGGAGACCGCCGTCCGCTGGGTACACCATGTCTTGGAAACGGAGTTTGATCCGGACCGCGACGAGATCGTCTGGGAGGATACGCAGACGCAGAAGTGGTTTTACGGCGAGGGAGACTGACCGGTGTGTATCACGACGATTGCATCACAGAGGTCCGCGCCCTCACCCCTGTCGTTCAACGAGGCGCTCCAGCGCGTCCAGCAGGTAGTCGATATCCGATTCCGACACGTCCAAGGGCGGACGCAACCGGATCTGGCCGGGACCGGCGCCCAGCAGGACCAGGTCCTCGTGCTCGAGCGCGTCGTCGATGAGTTGTGGTTTCCGGTCCGGCTTCTTCAGCGTGAACCCCTGGTAGAGGCCCAGGCCGCGTACGTTTTCCACCACCTCGGGCCACCTGGTCTCAAGGCGCTGCAGCCCGCCAACCAGACGCGCCGCCTTCCGGGGTACCTGTTCGATGAGCCGTTCCTCCTGGACGATCGACCACTCCTGGACGAAGCGGACCATGTCCGACAACGTTCCACCCCAGGTCGAATCGAGCACTCCCACGTCCTCCATCGACTCGTGCATGAACACGACGCCGTTGGCTAGCTTCTTTGCCGCGGCGACCGCCCTGGGCGGATAGGGAATATCGAACGCGTCGATAGCGAATATCTCACCGCACTGCCCGCCGGCGGTCCGATGTCCCCCGGCACCCTGGATCGGTTCGAGGATCACACCGGCGATCTCATCGTGGTAGTTGTCGAGCAGATACTCGACCGTCGCCAGGCTGGAGTTCAGGATCGCGCGGTTCTCCCGGTCCGTTCGCGAGGTATTCCACGCCGGAAAGGGCACCTTCAGGTTACCCGGAGCGACGCCGTGGAAGTTCCTGGTGATGATCGGGTCATGGTCGCCGCCCGTGACGTTCAGCGCGAACACCGTAGGACGGAATAGCCTTGATGCGCGCCGGCGCTACCGTCGTCGCCATGCGGAGATTCCTCGTCGAGCAACTCGAGCTGCTCGGCGTAAGCCTGATATGACGAACCTCCTGTCCTACATGAGGTGCGCTGTGTCCGAGTGATTGTTGTAACGCCATGCAGTAGAACCAATCTCTGTTGCCCCAGCGGGCGGTTACATCGCTGCATTAAGGTCGAGCGCAACGTCGAGCGCGGGCGCACTGTGGGTAATCCATCCCACCGAGATGTAGTCGACTCCGGATGCTGCGATTTCGCGAATACTGTGCAGCGTGATACCCCCGGATGCTTCGGTTGTCGAGCGCCCGGCGACCATAGCGACGGCTCGAGCGAGCGTCTCCGGCCGCATGTTGTCGAGCAGCACCGCATCCGGCGGACCGGCGGAAAGCGCTTCTTCGAGCTGATCGAGAGTATCGACTTCCAGTTCGACCTTCCGCATGTGACCGGCCGCCGCCTTCACCCGCTCGATTGCCGGCCGGATGCCGCCGGCGATCACGATGTGATTGTCCTTAATGAGCACCGCGTCGCCGAGGCCGTAGCGGTGGTTCGTGCCGCCCCCGAGCCGTACGGCGCACTTCTCGAGAGCGCGTAGTCCGGGGGTCGTCTTGCGGGTACACGTTACCCGGGCGCGGCGGCCGGCGATCGTGTCGACGAGCGCGGCGGTTGTTGTAGCAACTCCCGAGAGGTGGCCGAGCAGATTGAGCACGGTACGCTCGGAGGTAAGGATCGCGCCGGCGTTGCCTTCGATCTGCAAGATAGTGTCGCCTGCGGTGACGCGCTCGCCGTCGTCGCGCTTCTTCGACAGCTTGATTTGCGGATCAAGCAGGCGAAACGCGCAGACGGCGGCCCCCAGACCGGCGACAACGCCGGGCTGCCGGGAGACAATCCGGCCGGTGACCCGGCGGCCGGCGGGAACGATCGCCTCGGTGGTAATGTCGCCGCCGCATCCGAAGTCCTCGGCCAAGGCGCGGCGCACGATTTCTTCGATAGTAAACAGATCGCCTCTCATTGGACTTCCAGCATACGTTCGACCGCGAGGCGGGCGGCAACGGCTACCCCAGGATCGACGGTAACTTCCGGCTCGAGCGTCTCGAGCGAGCTGCGAATACCGGGGAGGGTGACGCGCTTCATGTGCGGGCAGAGATTACACGGACGGACGAACTCGGTCTCCGGCGCCTCGGCGGCCACGTTGTCGCTCATCGAGCATTCGGTGACCAGCAGCACGCGGTCGGGTTGCTTTTCGCGCACGAAGCCGATCATCTGCGAGGTCGAGCCGACGAAATCCGCCTCCGCGAGAACCTCCGGTGCACATTCCGGGTGTGCGATGATGCACAGGTCGTCGAAGGCTCCTCGATACTCGATGAGCTCCTGCGGGGTGAAACGCTCGTGCACTTCGCAGTGTCCCGCCCACGTTATAATCTGCACTCCGGTCTGGCCGGCAACGTACTTACCGAGGTATTCGTCCGGGATGAAAATGACCCGCTCGGCGCCGAGCGACTCGACGATGCGCACGGCATTCCCGGAGGTGCAGCAAATGTCCGACTCAGCTTTTACCGCCGCGGAGGTGTTGACGTAGGTGACAACCGGAGCGTCCGGGTACGCCTCGCGCAAGCGCCGTACATCGGTGGGCGTGATCGACTCGGCGAGCGAGCAGCCGGCGCCGAGGTCGGGAATGAGCACGGTCTTCTCAGGGTTCAGTAGCTTTGATGTTTCGGCCATGAACTGCACGCCCGCCTGCACGATGACCGACGCGGTGGTTTCAACGGCGCGGCGAGCGAGGGCGAGCGAGTCGCCGACGATGTCGGCCACGCCGTGGAAGATCTCGGGGGTCTGGTAATTGTGCGCGAGGATCACCGCATTCCGTTCGGCTTTCAGACGCAGGATCGCGTCGATCTCGGGTGCGAAGACCGGCCACTCGATCTCCGGGACGACCGAGCGCATCTTTGTGTAGATATGATCAACGCGCTCGGCGACGTCGGGGGTGTATGCCGCCGGTTCGGCGCTCTGTGCGGTTGCCGGTTGTGTTGCGGTGCAGGTCGTCATACTAGCTCCTTATACTCCTAATGAGCATTAAATGGGGCGGAAGAGTCCCTTTATGCTTGAAATGAGTATAAGGGAGATTGCTCGTCCGCGTCAAAGGGTCCGGCGAAAGCTCTTCTCGCCCGTGTACGATCGCGGTGTCACACCAGGCCGGCGCGCCGTGTCGCCGACATGCGTACCCCCGGCGACGGCCGTTCGAGCTCGACCTCGCGGCGAAAGCGCATGAGCTTCGCCGGCCGGCCGCCGGTCTCCTGCTCCACATCGCCCGTCGGCTCGACGAGCTGCTGGTTGTATACGAGCCGCCGGAAATTCTGCTTGTGCAACCCCGCACCAGTGAGCGCCTCGGCGGTGCGCTGCAGAGCGAGCAAAGTGAACGACTGCGGCATCAGCTCGAAAAGCACCGGCCGGTACTTGATCTTTCCCCGAAGCCGTCCGATCGCCGTTGCGAGCATACGGCGATGATCGGTGCCCATAGGGCGGCCGGGCATCGACGCAGCCTGCGCCGATGGGTGTAAAGCGTCATCGTACCACGCCTCGGGAATGAGTCCCGCCTCGTATAGCAGCTCGTAGCGCTCGAGCACCCGTTCCTCGTCACGCGGCATCCCGTTTTCTCCGAAAGCGAGGCGTATGCGCGTGCGCCTCCGCGCGCGCACCTCGTCGCCATCACCCGTAGCGGCCCAATATTCGAGCCGGTCGCGCACGGTACGCATCGATTTCGGCTCGCCGCCTCGCCAGTCCTCCCACGGCAGATGCTCGTACCAGCCGCGCCAAGCGGCGTCCGAAACCGAAGCGAGGGCTCCGTCTGCGTGCACGAGCGCAAGGTATGCAACCGAGATATTTCGGGCGGCACGAGCGCCGCCAACCCGCTCGGCGGCCGCGCTCGTCGCGCCGGCGCGACTGCTGTCGCCGAAGGTGTAGAGTTGCTCGACGTAGCCGAGCGAGAGCCGAGTCTGCCGCTCCACCCACTCGCGAAGACCTGCCTCGAGCGTGTGATGCTCCGGCCCGAGCGGTCCCCACGGCAGGTGAGGCCTTCCGCCGGCCTCCGGATCGATCTCAAGCACGCACGGCATCCGGTCGCGCACCGACACGATCACCGCGGTTAGGTCGACTGTAACGTTGCTCGAGACGACACCTGTCACCCTTCAGATCATTGCACGTTGACCCACTCGTGCCAAGACTCGCACCGGCGGATTAACAATGCATGCGTCGCTCGCATCGGACATTAACTCTCTTCGGAAAACTCCTCACGATATCCGCTATAGAACAGCAACGACAAGAGAAAGGCGCCTGCCGCCAGATAAGAAGTGGAATAGATTCCGAACGGCGTGACATCCTCCGGCATCTCGGCCAGGCCCTCCAGCATCCCGACTTCGCCGCTCTGCACCAGTAACAACGGAGTGACTGCGATCGATAGAAAAAAGGCCAGCTTGAGAAAGAAGCCTTGAAGGCCGAAGAAGAACCCTTCGATCTGCACGCCCCACCGGCGACTCTCTACGGCGCTAATCTCGCTCAGCATGGCCGGCGGAAATATGAAGGCTGCTCCGGCGACCGGAATCCCGAAGATGAAGAACAAAACGAATCCGCTCCACGCCGGCAGCCCCCGGCCCAACACAGTCAACAGCAGCGACAGTACAGCGAGTGCGCCCAGGAATATGAGTAACGGTCGCTTTTATCCCACCCGTTTTGCCAGCCGATTCACCGGGTAGAACGAGAGCGCAGCACAGCCGAACAGCAATCCCGAAGCGAGTGTAATGCTTTCGGTCCCGTAGCCCATGATATCCTGCACGTAGTAGTTCATGGAGGCTCGAAGGGTGTTGAACCCGAGAAAGAAAAACAAAAATCCGAGCAGATAAAAAATCAGGGAGCGATTGCGCCGGATGCGCTGCAGGGTCCCGAAAAAGCTTTCGCTCGACTCCTTACCGCCTGAGTATTTGCGCTCGTCGACCGAGAATACCGTGACAAGGACCCCCGCTGCCGCGAGAGCCGCCAAAATCGTCATCGTAACCCGCAGCCCGAACTCGTCGTCGCCACCGCCGAAAGCCGCGATCAGCACGCCCGGCACGATCATCGCCACTGCGGTGTACAGCAGGCGGAAGACGGACTGCCAGGTCGAGAGATTCAGCCGATCGCGGCGCGACCGGGAGATCTCGGGAATCAGCGCGTTATAGGGTGCGCCCACGATTGTGTAGAACCCGAAGAACAGCGAGCCGATCAGCATGAGGTAGAGAAACGTGGGGATATTCGACTCTTCGGCGACCGGTGGGACGAAGAACGCTATCGTGGCCAGCGCCAGCGGGATAGCGCCTACGGCGAGGTAGGGAATGCGCCGCCCCCAACGGGTTCTGGTGCGGTCGGAGAGATAGCCGAACAGCGGGTCGGCCACCATATCCACCAGCCGCGACACCATTAACGCCACTGCAATCAGAACCGGCGGCAAGAGCGGCCGCAGTGTCGAGGCCGCCGGCGGGAGATAATAGTACAAGACCCACTGCGCAAAAATCTGGTCGACGATGGCGTAACTAACGCCGACGCCGTAGAGTATCTGTATATGCCGGGGAACCCCGGCATAGTTCTCTCTCGTGTCCATTACGCCCCTTGTAGAACGGAATTATCGCGCTTCCCCGGGCAGTCTTGCAAGCATGGCGCGCGCTGAATAGCTTACGACAACTGATCGGCCACGTAACGATTGCCGCCCTGATGCTTAGCACGATACATGCTCCGGTCGGCTCGCCGGTTCCAGGCTTCGCTGTCCTCGTCGGGTCCAAGGAGAGCCGCCCCGACGGAAACGGTGATCGGTGTGCCCTGCTCCCGCGTCTGTTGTTCAATGCTTTGTACGAGCTTCCGACAGACGGTGTGCAGCGCCTCGCCGTCGGCGTTCGGAAGTAAGGTGATGAACTCGTCTCCTCCGTAGCGAAACGACCGGTCAGTGATGCGGGTTGAACCGGTGACAATCTCGGCCATGTGCTGCAGAACTTCGTCGCCGACGGCGTGACCAAAGCTGTCGTTTATGTCCTTGAAGTTATCGGTGTCCATCGCGGCCGTCCGGTTGAGCTGAAGTTGTTATCTTGTAACTCTCTTCCATATAGCAATTTACGGCCTATTTTACGATTTATCGATTTGAACTGACTCTACCGCGTCTGTATGCTACACCCACGTTGTCTTTCAGCACGGGGATGGATGCCTATGAATCAGGGGCGGACGGTCTTTTCTCAAGTCATGGATTTCCTGCCGATGTACGAGTTCCGCAAGTGCGTGCACCGGTACAACGGAAACTATCGCGTACGCAGCTTTTCCTGCCTCGACCAGTTTCTGGCGATGGCGTTCGCTCAAGTCACCTATCGAGAGAGCCTGCGCGACATCGAGGCCTGTCTCGGTTCAATGTCGAAAAAGCTCTACTACATGGGCTTCCGCGGTAAGGTCACCCGCACGACACTGGCTGATGCCAATGAAAACCGCGACTGGCGGATCTACGCGGACTTTGCCCTGGTACTCATCCACGTCGCTCGTGGGTTATATCAGGACGACCAGCTCGGCGTAGAACTCGATCAGACAGTGTACGCCCTGGATTCGACAACGATAGATTTATGCCTCTCATTGTTTCCTTGGGCACAATTTCGCACGACAAAGGGAGCGGTGAAGCTCCATACCCTGCTGGATTTGCGAGGGAACATACCCTCATACATCAAAGTCACCACCGGCAAGGTGCACGAGGTGAACATTCTTGACGATCTGATCGCGGAACCGGGATCCTGGTACATCATGGATCGGGGTTACCTCGACTTTGCTCGCCTGCACCGACTGACGGTATGGACTGCATTTTTCGTGACCCGGGCGAAGGTGAACCTGCAGTTCCGACGGTTGTACTCTCATCCGGTGGATAAATCGAGTGGGCTCCTTTTGGATCAGACGATCATATTGACCGGTGTGAAAACCGCTACCGATTATCCGGAGAAACTTAGACGGGTCAGGTACCGCGACCCCGAAACCGGCAAGGTCCTAACATTCTTATCGAACAACTTCACCGTCTCGGCTGAAACCATAGCCAAGCTCTACAAGAGTCGCTGGCAAGTGGAGTTGTTCTTCCGGTGGATCAAGCAGCATCTGCGTATCAAATCATTCTACGGTAACTCGATGAACGCGGTGAAAACGCAGATCTGGATCGCAATTTCGGTGTACGTGCTGGTGGCAATCATTAAGAAGCAGCTGAAACTGGACGGCAGTCTCTACACAATTCTACAGATTCTCAGCGGGACTGCGTTTGAGCAACTCCCTATAGAGCAAGTACTTACGAATTCAGATTACACTTTTGAGGACCCTGGCTCTGATAACCAGTTACTACTCATAGACTTATAACCGGACAGCCGTGACCACCGACCCCAAAATGCGCCTAACCGACGCTTGACACGAAAACATAACAACCTATGAGTCGCGGTACAGTCGTTCATTTCCTCTCATCGGGATGACTGTTCTCCGGGTTAAGCCGTTTCTACCAGTATTATCTGCTGTTGTTCGGCGGGGTGAACGCAAACGGCAGGCCGGTTCTCACAGCTGCTCGCCCTGCTCCACGAAGGACCTGATGAACGCGCGCGGCGCACCGGGGTACATCTCGCTCTGCCTTATAAGCTCTACCACCGCAGCGAGATCCTGATCGAGTAGCTCGTACAGATCGTAGTACAGTGACAAGTCGCCGCCGTATTTGTAACCGGCGTCGACACGCGCGTTGTGGAGCGGTCGTTCGGCCGCGCCCCGGTAGCGAACGGTGCGAAACATCGAGTCATAGTTCCTGCGAAGCGTCTCCTGAGACTCGGCGAGGATGTTTTCCTTGGCGAGCAGGCGTTGCCGGCGCGTTTCCAGCTGTCGATACGCATTTGAGAGGCGCGCGTGCAGCTCGCTCATCCATCGCCGGTAGGTGCGGCGGTCGGCACGCCCGTCCGCAATCGCCCGGTACTCCTTCGAATCGGGGCCATGCTTCTCGCGCACGAACTGAGCGGCGCCCTCGTCTCCGACAAAGGTAGCGATCTCTTCGTTGTACACATTCTGCCCGTCTAGCCAGACCGTGGAGTGCATCTCCTCGTGAATGATGAGGTTGGCGAGCCGGCAATCACTGTAGTCGGCCATGAAACTGTAGACAGGGTCGGGAAAATAGCCGAGGCTGCTGAACGCGTCGACGCGACGTACCAGCACATCGTACCCTTGCGCACGCAGGCCGGTGGCGACAGTTCGGGCCTGCGCGGGGTCAAAGAAGCCGCGATAGAACAGATCGCCGACGACCGGGTAACTCCAGGACACGCGCTGCATGCGGTCATCGTGAACCTTGGATATGACCGAGAGCAGATAGTCACGCTCGAGCTCGGTGTACCGCGTGAAGTTGTCACTTTGAGCGAGCCCGAGCTCTTCATACGCAAACCGGCGAATCTCCGCGACACGATCGAACAACCGTTCGGTCTCCTCATCGAGCTCGCCGCTCGCGCGCAAGGCGCTAATTTCCTCTGCGAACACGACGGTGCGCACATAGCCGATGCCCTGATGGACGAAGTACTGCCCGTCGAGCCCAAAATAGATGCCGAACACTACCAAAATGGCCGGTACGATTCCGGCCGCCACACCAACTCGTCTCATCATCGCTTCAACGCCCTGATTCAACTTCGCAACCCAAGCCGGATTAAGTCAAGGGTGTGTCAAGAATTTGTGGCTTTACCGTCAAGGTCTGTCAAGGTTACGTTAAGGACAGAGCCCTGTGCACGTAACATCATGGCAGTCTGGCTCCAAGCAGCTATGGCTGAAGATCGGATTACCACCCCCGCTGTTAGGATAGTTGTCGCGTAGACTGGAGAGGCCGAGGGGGTTCCCCCGCGGGGGAACCCCCTCGGCTCGGCAACCGGGGCGGGGAGATTTGTGTTTCCACTGACTAGGGACCTGGTGGAGGCCAAGAACGACGTGCTCGCGGGGAAGCAAGACCGGTCGGCCGATGTCATCTCCACCATCCAATAATTCACGAGAAGTACGCCTCAGTACTCGATGAGATGGATAGCTCCGGCTAACCGGTTGTAAGCGTGGCCTGCCGGCGGCGTAGCGCCCGAGGCGCGGGAGGCGCAGCCGGCACAGTGGCTGATTGAGCTGGAGTTGTGAGGCGGGTGTCTGGTAAGGGGGATACTAGGCGGTCCGGTAGGATACAGTCGCGCCCCCAAATTGGCGCTGCACATCGCCGACCCCCGGAAATGCCACAAGCCGCACCGTCCGCTACGCTACCCGCCTCTTGGAGGCGGGGCTCAACATCCGCTTTGTCCAACGAGCGCTCGGCCATGGGCGTCTCGAAACGACGATGCGCTATCTCCATCTCACCCGCAATCGCCACGACGACGCCTACCGCATCATTAACTCCGTCATCTAGGAAAAGATCCGCTACGAACCGTTCAAGGGACGCTGCAACCGGCCTCACCAACTAGATATTTGCATCCCCGGGTTCCGCTTCCGGGTTGCGATATCGGCGAATGATCTCCTCCATGTCGCGCAGGTGCGAGGAGAGGTTTCCGGCGGTTAGCTCGGTCTTCTCCTGTATCTCTTTGAAGCTTAGGCTTCCGACCACGCTGCTTGCCAGGAGAGAGACAATAGAGAGGCGGTTGCGGTCGTGCAGGAGTTCGGTATCGCCGGCCATTAGGAATCAGTACTCCCGATCCGACCGATCCTGCTCATGCACCAAAGGCCGTAGACGCTGAACCCGCCGCCAAAGCCAACCGCCGTCATGAGCAACGGAGAGATATCTGGGAACAAAACCACGACCGCAACAAAGAGATAGAGCCACAGACTCATGAAGGTGTACTCGGTTAGCAGGAACGCCACGGCATACAACATGAAGGCGGTGGCAATGCCTCCGGCGAGCACACGGCCGGAACAAGGTAAGCGGCACCCGCGCGCACCGCCACAACACTCAGATACGACATCAGCACAACCAGCAAGACCTGCTGAGAAAACACAGCCGGTGAGCACCACAAGCCTAACACCGGGGCTGCCGGAATTCGCCTAATGAAGCCGTTGGTAGCACGAATTGCGCCCTTAATAACGGCAATATCGGCCTCAAGTTTCCTTCAACACACTATTATGCCGCATGACTGCGCCAAGGTTCAGAGTTTCCGTCTCGGCTACGCGGTTTTCCGGTTTCAGAGGCTCAGCCGCTCTGAGCCCAAAGAGGATTGTGTTGGAGAATTTCGTGGTAGACCGGGCAGTCCTCGGCGTGAGCGCCGGGAAGGTACCCAATACTCATGAGGAACTCACCAACGATCTCACCGCCGGTGAAGCGGAACTGCTTCTTAAACAGTTTCACCCAGCCGTCTTTGGAGAGAGGGTGATGGGATTCCAGCCAGTTCGCAAACGAGCCGTGGCTTTCCTGCAGCGTGAGAATCGTCTGGGCGTTGGCAATAGCCGCGTCTACCTTGAGCCGGTTGCGGACTATTTCGGCGTCCGAGAGCAGACGCTCACGGTCTTGCGCATCGTAGGCGGCAACCGTGGCGATATCAAACCTATGGTATGCCCGCCGGAAGGCCGCCTCTTTCTTAAGAATGAGCTCCCAGCTTAAGCCCGCCTGGTTGATCTCCAGCACCAGGCGGCAGAAGAGTTCGTTGTCTTCATGCAGAGGAAAGCCGTAGTACCGGTCATGGTACGCAGCGTGCAGTGCCCGGCGCTCCGACGGCAGTGTCTTTATAACGTCGCAGTAGCTCATGCCTCCGCATCATAAACGAGGTTACCCGTCTCAAGCCACAGGCAACTCCTTCGTGTACGAGATCATCTCCTTTAGATCGATGTCTCCGGTGCCACACCAATCACGGCTCGAGTTTATTCATCCAGGTCGTGCTGACGCACCGGCCGTACCTCTATGCTTCCCACTCGCGCAGGGCGAATTCCTGCAGCAATCTCCAAGGCTTCTTCCTTGGCGGCAGCCGGGCTTTCATGCAGGGAATGCAGTGCTTTCTCATCACTGTAGACAAAACAAAGGTGATTCATGATTCAATTTGTAATATATTACTTGTGACCGTCAAGGTCGGTTGTCGATTGTTTTGTTTCCGAATCGACAACTTCACAGCGTGCTCCAAGGAGGTACCCATGTCAAAGATTGGCGCATGTCTCTGGTTGGATACTCAAGCCGTGGAAGCGGCCGAGTTCTACACCACCCTGTTTCCCAACTCCCGCATTACCGGAACTACCCACTACACCGAAGCCGGGCAAGAGTTCCACGGCCACGAGCCCGGGGCGGTAATGACGGTGGAGTACGAAATTGACGGATTTGCATTCTCGGCCCTCAACGGCGGCCCGTACTTCTCGCTCAACCCTTCAATCTCGTTCTTTGTTCGATGTGAGAGCGCGGACGAGGTCAACCGTCTCTGGAACGAACTTGCGGTCGGCGGCACCGTTCATATGCCGCTGGATACCTACCCCTTTAGTGAACGCTATGGCTGGATTCAGGACCGTTTCGGAGTCTCGTATCAGCTCGTTGTGTCGTCCGCGCCGGTCACGCAACGCATTGTTCCCAGCTTGCTCTTTGTTGGGGCGGTCTGCGGTAAGGCCGAGGAAGCAATGCTCTACTACGTGTCGAGCTTCAAGAACGCCTCTCTTGGCGAGCTTGCTCGTTACGGAGCCGGACAGGAGCCCGAGATCGCGGGTAGCGTGATGTACGGCGAGTTCCAACTGGAAGGCCAGTCCTTCGTGGCCATGGACAGCGCCCAAGACCACCACTTCAACTTCAGCGAGGCAGTCTCGCTCATCATCGACGCAACCAACCAGGACGAGATCGACACCTACTGGAACGCTCTCTCTGCAGTTCCGGAGGCCGAACAGTGCGGCTGGCTCAAGGACCGCTACGGCGTCTCGTGGCAAGTGTTCCCTAACGCCGAGATGAACCGGGTACTCACCGGCGACGACGAGCTCCGCAAAAGGCGCGCCTTAGAAGCATTGTTTCAGATGAAGAAGATCGATCTCGCCGCACTATGGGAAACGATCCAGTAATATCCGCCGCGTTCGGGAGCGATTTTGGCTCATGCTTCAGGAAACTGCGTGACTCGTTCGCTTCGATCCATTCCTCTCGGGCACTCGTTGTGAACTCAACGGTCACCGGCGGATAACTCTCCAAACCGAGTTGCAGGCGACCGGCACCTTTCTGGGTCGGGACCAGATCGCTCGCTTGAGGCGTGAGATGGGCTTGCGGTGCATCCGGAAGCGGAAGTTCAAGGCCACGACCAACTCGACTCACTCGCTTCCGGCGGTGGAGAGTCTGCTGGACCAGCAGTTCGCCGTCAGCGAGCCCGGGACCGTGTATGGGGCGATATCACCTACGGCTCTACCGACGAGGGATAATACATCGAGGACTTCTATAACCGAATGCGTCGCCATTCGGCTCTTGGCAACATCGCCCCGGCGACCTTTGCCGAAAATCATCTCTCAGAAAGCAGATCCGCATGAAGTGGCCGTGTCTACTATCAACAGTACAGGCCAGATTGGCCCGTGGCCGTATCTATAGATACGCAGGACACCCACCCAAGATCGCCGGCAGTTCCGCCGGAGCGTCATGTTAAGAAGCCATTCAAGAGGTTATCCAGTTCTCAACTGTTAAGCCGCTGACACGATTGAACTCTTTCTCATTATTGGTGACGAGAACTCCGTCGTGCGCCACCACGGTCGATGCGATAATCAAATCATTCGGTCCAACTATCGTCCCTTTCGCCTCAAGTTCGGCGCGTATTCTTGCGTATTCAATGCATTCGTTGTCCGAGAATCCGACAATCCGAAACGGGAACAGAAATTCTTCCAACAACTCGATGTTTACACTCGATCTCCGGCTACGATATGCCCCGTAGAGTAGCTCGGCCTTCACCATCGACGGAATTCGAATCTCCTCGGGATGACGCCTCAGAAGATTTTCCGCGATTGAGCCGTACATCCCCTTCAGATAGTAGACGCAGATGTTTGTATCGAGAAAATAGTTCACAGCTGCTCGCGTGGAATGTCGGTGTCGAAGTTCTCCACTCGATCAACGTGGAATGTTTCATCGTCGATTGCACCGAAGAGCTTCTGGTAGTTCTCCGGCCAAGACCTGTCCATAGTTTCACTAAGCTTCCGAACCACATACTTGGAAACCGAAACGTTCTCCAGTTTCGCAGCCGTCTGCAGCCGTTTCAGGGTTGTTTCGTCGATATATAATGATAGCTGCGGCATTCCTTGCCTCCGTATAACAT
>SLBH01000340.1 GCA_007126415.1 Spirochaetales bacterium | reverse complement strand
TTCGCTTCGAGCGTCAGGTTGGAGCAATGCGGCTCAAGGACATGACGATCGTGAAGTTTCTCTTGACCGCGATCGTGGTGAGCTCGATCGGGGCGCATTTTATGCTCGATCTCGGCATCGCGGATTTTGCACCTCGAGGTATCAGCCTTGGAGCTCAGGTGGTTGGTGGTTTGATGTTCGGTGTGGGATGGGCCGTGATCGGTTACTGCCCAGGCACGAGCGTAGCAGCGCTGACCGAGGGGCGGTTTCATGCCTTGATGCCGATTCTCGGCATGGTGATCGGTGCAATGCTGTACGCGGCGGCCTATCCGTTCTTCGACCGCTACATCATCTCGTTCGGCGAGCTTGGTAACCCTTCAATTGCAACCGCTCTGGGAGTGAACCACTGGGTTGTGATCGCCGCGATGGTTATCGGAGTGCTCGCGCTGTTCCGATTCTTTGAGCGAAAGAACCTCTAAGGGTGAGGAAACTTTCAAGCGTTTTCATAAGCATGTCCGGGGCTGAGCGGGGCGCACTGCCGCCCCGCCGCTCTCATCGCCCCCGCACAAGGACCTTGTCGCTCAGTCGAAGCAGCCGTGCAACGTGACGCAGTCGTCCGGGAGCGCGCTGCGCGCCTCGATCAATGCGTCTACCACGCTCGGGTCTGCGAGGGTGCTGGTGTCACCAAGCTGATCCATCTGCCGCTCGGCGATCTTGCGCAAGATCCGTCGCATGATTTTGCCCGAGCGTGTTTTCGGCAGCCCTGCCGCGATGAGGATATGATCCGGCGTCGCGAGCGGGCCGATGCGGTGGCGCACCTCTCCGCGTAACTCACCGACGAGATCCGCGTCGGCTTCCCAGCCGTCGGCGATCACCACGTAGGCGAAAATGCCCTGACCCTTAATCTCATGCGGAAACCCCACTACCGCCGCTTCGGCACACGCGGGGTGGTTTACCAGAGCCGACTCCACCTCGGCGGTTCCTAAACGGTGACCGCTGACATTAATCACGTCATCGACACGGCCGGTGATCCAGTAGTAGCCGTCTTCATCGCGTCGGCAGCCGTCGCCGGTGAAGTAGTAGCCGCGGTACGGGCTGAGATAGGTTTTGAGAAAACGCGGATGGTCGTCGGCGATGGTGCGAGCCATAGAGGGCCAGGCACGTTTGATCGCGAGCAACCCCGAAACCCCGTTGCCGGTGACCTCGCTCCCGTGCTCGTCGAGCACCGCGGGTTCAATGCCGAAGAACGGGAGGGTTGCCGAGCCGGGCTTCACCGCGGTTACGGCCGGCAGCGGGGTTATCATGATTCCACCGGTCTCGGTTTGCCACCAGGTGTCTACGATCGCGCAGCGCTCCTCACCAACCACGCGGTAGTACCATTCCCAGGTATCGGGATTAATCGGCTCGCCGACGGTGCCGAGGATGCGGAGGCTCGAGCGGTCGTGCTTCTTTACCCAGTCTTCGCCCTCGCGCGCAACCGCGCGCAAGGCGGTGGGCGCGGTGTAGAACTGCGTGATCCCGTGACGCTCCACCATATCCCAGTAGCGGCCTGGGTTTGGGTAGACCGGCGTCGACTCGAACATCATCGTGGTCGCCCCGTTGGCCAACGGGCCGTACACGACGTAGCTGTGGCCGGTGATCCATCCCACGTCGGCCACGCAGGCGTAGACATCGTCTTCGCGGTAGTCGAACACATACTGATGGGTCAACGCAGTGTAGAGAAGATACCCAGCGGTGGTATGGGCAATACCTTTGGGGCGGCCGGTGCTGCCGGAGGTATACAGCAGAAAAAGGGTATCCTCCGAGTCAACAGGCTCCGCCGGGCAGTAGCCGCGTTGTAGCTCGGTCGCCTCGTCGAGGTCAACATCGCGTGGCGGGAAGAACGGCACCGTTGCGTGCGTGCGGCGGGTTACGAATACGTGCTGGACCGACGGACACGGCATCACCGCTTCGTCGACGGTGCGCTTCAGCGGAATGACCTTGCCGCCGCGGACTCCTTGGTCGGCGGTGATAACTGCGCGCGCTCCGGCGTCCTGAATGCGGTCGCGCAACGCATCGGCGCTGAATCCGGCGAATACAACGGTGTGCACCGCTCCGATGCGCGCGCAGGCGAGCATTGCGATCGCGGCTTCCGGGATCATCGGTAGGTAGATCGCCACCCGGTCGCCTTTCCTGATTCCGTAGCGCAGTAATACGTTCGCCATGCGACAGACAGCGCGGTGAAGCTCGCGGTAGGTAATGCGCCGAACGAGCGACGGATCGTCGCCCTCCCAGAGTATCGCGACCTTGTCGCCGCGGGACTCGAGGTGTCGATCGACGCAGTTATAGGAGGCGTTTAGCCGACCACCCAGGAACCACGCGATAGTCCCCGACTCAAAGTCGCTTTGCTGCACGGTGTGGAAGACCTGGCTCCAAGACAAGCGCGAGTGCGCCTGCTCGGCCCAGAATGCTTCCGGTTCTTCAAGGCTACGCGCATAGAGACGCGTATACTCATCGGTTGTTGCGAGGTGTGCGCCGTCGCTCCATGGAAACTGCGGTTCATACACGGATTTCTCAGCCATCGGAACCTCCTCGGCCGACAGGTAGGAATGATCTCTTTAGTATGGAGTAGCTGAGAGAATTGATCAAGAAAGGTCTGCTGGGTTTCAGGCAGAGTATCGCAAAACAGCTTAGGCCGGAAACTCAATCACGTATCTGGTGCCGTGTTCTCGACACGGCGTGAGGGTGCCCCGAGTTGGTACCCAAATACCACCAGCGAGTAGCGCTTGGCGATGATCGCACGAACAGCCGAGAAGCCACGGTGCTCGTGTGCCGAACCGAGCACCTCGGCCAAAGGCGCCGCGACGACACCGGCTATGACCAGCGCGAGGATCTCCCCGCCGGTGATGTGCGGGTAGTTTCGCTTAAGCGCCCGCGTCGTAGATTGCCGAGGCTTGAGCTCTGCGCAGCATCATGCAGTACAGGCTTCCCACAGTGTTGAGCAAGAATCGTGATAACGGTAGTCGCTCCTCGAGCGCGTTGACCCCAACCGTGACAAACGGGACAACCACACCCACCGGCACGTAAACGATGCGGAGTCCGGCCGAGCCGTATTCGCACACGAGCAGTGTATACGCGATGCTACACAGTAGCCCAAACGCGAGGCCGACGAAGAACGCCTGCACGACAACGAGGGCGAGTGTCTGTGTCTCGGGAGCAACCCTGAGGCCCGGTGCCCCAACGCTGCCGCGGTTTAGGGGGCGGGGCCAGAATCGCCGGCCACGCCCTAAAGTGTACGCCGCGATTCGGCTATTCGCGATGTCTGATTGCAAGCGCCGGCGCGCCCGGCGAAAGCCACCACCCGCCCCCGTGATGCCAACGGTCCATCACACTCAGGACCTCAAGCCGTTCAACACCCAACCAGACTGCGTACGGCTCACCGCCACTCTCGTGCTCGTCTGCGGAGTACGTGCACTCCACTCGCAACGGCAGCATCTCGATCGTTACTACTCAAGCATACGCCGCTATCGTTAGAGCAATCAAGAAAATGCAGCAAAATGACTTGATTTTGTGCCGGCGATCGCAATTGTGCGCTATACTGGCACAGGCTTGTAGAGCCGATAACACCACGGAGGATGTACATGACGAAAAGAATCATCTGTCTGGTGGTGACGGCGGCGTTCGCCTTCGTCACCGTAGCGCCGATCTGGGGGCAAGTGTCGATCACGCCGCCGAGGGCGAGTACAACCTCGACAGAGGATGACATCCAAAAATTAGTTGACACGATTAATACTGATCTCGCGGGAGAGTTAACCGGTTTTCAAAATGACTTAAATGAAGAGATCAAGGACTATTACGACCTGCCGAAGCTTGCGCGCGGAGTTGCTAACTCAGGCGGAACGGCCACACATATCGGCACCCAGCGCAGCTTCATAGATTACCGTCGCTTCGCGGTGGTGGTGGGCGCCGGCGTGGGAGCTTCACTTCCCAGCACAGACCCCGCGCGTATGGAACGGATTATCGACGATTTAGAAAAAGATGGCGATATCTACTTTGGTGCTGCTATTCAGCCGATCGTGGCCTCCATCGGCTACCGGCCGCGGATCCTCTCGGAACGCCTGTTTGTAAACGCCAAACTTGGATGGTCAAACATCGAGGAAGGTACTGTCGAAGACGGCTTAGCGTTCAACTCGCTGAGCGTTGGCCTGCTCGCGAACTACCGGCTGGTTGGGTCCCGCGCCGTACCCGCCGGAGTGCTCCGCTGGCGCGGACTCTCGCTCGGATCGGGGGTTGTTTATCAACGCAACGAGCTGGAGTTTCGGCTCGAAGATTTCGGGCGCGTGGATGATCGTGTCACAATAGACGAAGGTGGACAAGAAGCAGAGTTCGACGTACTGATCGACCCGGTTCTCAAGGCTACCGCTACCTCAAACTCTGTGGTGATACCGTTTGAGCTTACCACCGGTTTGCGCGTTCTGTGGCTGCTGGACTTCAACGTTGGGGGTGGGGTAGATCTCAGCTTTGGTAACTCCGAGATAACGCTTGATGTCGACAGTCCGGTAACCGCTGAGGACGTGACCGTCAATGGAGACGAGATTACCTTCACGGACGGCTCTGCATCGGTGAGCGCCGGCACCGAAGAGGGGCCGCAGCTGGTGAGGCCGCGGCTGACGGCGGGGGCTGGGCTCAATCTGGGACCGTTCAAGCTTGATATTCCGGTGATGTACTACTTTGATGAAGACGGTAACAGTTTGATGGCCGGGGTGAACCTCGGGTTCGTTTGGTAACGAGAGTTGGTCGGTCGGTGTGGTAACGCGTAGTTCGTAGCTTATCATCCGGCTTCTTTGGAGCCAAACGCGAGGTTTCATGACGTCTCATTTTATACATTGAGACGCCGCCTGGAGGCGTCCAGGGTAATAATGTGGTTAAGAGACTACTTATAAGGCGTGAAAGGAGAAAGAGTTATGAAAGCTACGCTGAGAGTTGGGGCAGGGGTGTCGGCAGTGTTACTGGTGCTTGCGTTTGCCGGCGCGTGTGAAACGGTTGACTCCGGCGTGGACCAAGGCGTTGCGGCTGCTCGCGAGCGAGCCACCGAGCAGCCGGCCGAACGCGAGGTCACCGATCTCAGTACCATCGTCCCGGTGTTCGCAGAGAGTCGCGACCGCTACGACGACAAAATCGGCTTCGAGGAGTTTGAGCTTGTGGTCGCCGAAGACGCGGTTGAGCCCTTGATGGGCGACATCCGGCGCCGGTTCTTCCAGCCGGAAGACGGGCGCTCGCCCCTGGAGATCAGCCTCTACTACCAGGAGTTCGTTGAGAACGAAGGTGGCACGATTCTGTTCCAAACGCGAGATCCGCTCTCGGTGGAGGTTAACGGCGAAGAGCTGTGGCATCACTTCAGCCGCCATCGTGAGGATCGCGGCCTGAGCACCTACGTCTGGGACTTCACCCATTTTCGTGGAGCAGTGAGCGAGTATATTGGGGCGGTTATCCCCACAGATCAAGGCGACCTCTATTTCGCGATGGCCGCCGGCCGTGGCGACGGAAGCCCTCGGCAGTTCCCGGGAACGCGATTCGAGATCGTGACCGTGGTCGTTGACTGAGAAAACAGGGACTCTGACGCGCAGCAGCGTGCCACCCCAAGAACGCCCCGGATATGCTACGCGTCGTCCGGGGCGGCTCATCCGTTCAGGCATTCCGGCCTTGGGGTTTGAGTCGACGGCGTATCGTTATCACAGAAGGAATGCAAACACTATCGGCACCACCGTCTTGATCGCGAGCAGCCGCGCGAGGTGTACCATCGATACGCGAAACGGATCGTACCCATAGTAGACCGCGATCGCGGTCATAACCGTGAACCCTCCGGGCGCGGCCGCGAGGAGGCTCAGCGGCATGTCCCAGCCGGCCAAGCGCCTAATGAGGACCGCGACCACGAGCGCCGACAAGAAGACCACAACGGTAGAGAGAACCAGCGGCCACAGCAGCGCGCCGGACGCGAGCATCGCGCCGGTCTCGGGGCCGAAGTGCTGTGAAACCATGATGCCTAGCGCGACGAGTAGCGGATTGAAAAGCTTTGGGTGAAACCCTTGGATCGGAAGGCCGCCCACCGAGGCGGCGGCCACCGCTATAATTGACCCAACCATGAGGCCGGCGGGAACGCCGAGGCGCTCAAACACCACCGCCCCAGCCGCGGCTACCGCGAGCGTAAGCAGAAGCTGAAGCGGACGATCGCGGAGATACCCCCACGCGCCAATCGCCGCTTCCCGTAGCCGGCCCAGCCGAGCCGGCAAACTCCCCTCGCGCCGGGTGTCGCGCCGGTCGCCGGGCGAAGGTGGTGCCTCGGAGGTACGGCCGGCGGGCGGTGCAACCTCCGCTTCGTCCGAGTATCGGTCGGAGTTCACCCGCGGGCGACCGGAGGCCTCGCGATCGCCGGCGCGCTTTGACTCGACCAAGCGGTAAAACAGCAACGGGAACACCGCGATAATGATCACCGCCCGCACCAGTTTCAGCACCGCAACCGAAGCGATATCGGCGCGCGTCGCTATAGCGAGCACCATCATCTCCGGCAGCCCACCGACGCTCGAGGACAGGACGGCCGTCACCGGATCAAGCGCGCTGACGTGCCCGAGAATGGGGCCGAACACAAACACCAGCGC
>SLBH01000202.1 GCA_007126415.1 Spirochaetales bacterium | reverse complement strand
GTCGATGAGCTCCCGTGCATTGTGTACCGCTGCAGTGCCGACCTCAATTGGACGATGCAGTACCTCAATCGCCGAACGCGTCACGTCATCGGTTACGAACCGTCCGCTCTCATCGGGAGCCGCACCCATGAGTTCGGGCAACTGATTCACCCCGATGATCGAGGGCGGGTTGCCGGGGTTATCGGTAATTCGATGGACAGCGGCCGGGCCTTTCACGTCTCGTATCGCTTTCTGCATCAAGACGGCACCTATATCTGGCTCTGGGAGCAGGGCCGTGCGGTAGGTACTAACGCAATCGAAGGGTTTATCATCGACATCACCGAGACGAAACGAGCGGAGCAGGAGAGCGCCGAGACACTTGCTCGTGGCCGGCGACAACAGGACGCGCTCGCCGCACTCGCGCGCAGCACCGCAGTGCTGGAGGGCAGACAAGGCGAAGCGTTTGAGGAGATCGCGGTCGCGGCGCTTAAGGCCGTAGACGAGGTGTATCGCGTCACGATCTGGCTCTGCGACCGCGATGTCTTCGAGCTGGTGTTCGTGACCGACGAGGACAACAACCCGGCAAGCCCAATCGGGAACGCGCGTATTGAACGCAGTCGTTCGCCGGAGTACTTCGCCGCTTTGGAGCGTGAAGGTGTGATCGCGGTTGCCGACGTGCACCGCGACGAGCGTACCAAGACGCTGCCGTTCGGCGGCGGCGTACCAAGCTCCGTAGGCGCGGTGCTCGACGCCGCAGCTCTCGGGGGGGATCGGTTGCGCGGAGTGTTGTGTCTTAACCGGCGCGAAGCCGGCGAGTGGCGGCCCGACGAGGTGCGCTTTGCTGAAGAACTCGCGGGGCAGGTCGGTCAGGTATTGCTGAACGCCGAGCGGCAGGAGTTTGCCCGACGCATGGCATATCAGGCTCGTCACGACGCCTTGACCGGACTCGTGAACCGGTTTGAGTTCGAGCAGCAGGTCAAGCGCTCAATTCAGCAGGTGGGGTCGCACGGCGGGATGCATGTCTTACTGTACCTCGACCTCGACCACTTCAAGGCGGTCAACGACAACTGCGGGCATTCGGCCGGCGACGAGATCCTGCGGCAGGTGAGCGATCTGCTTAGGGATACGCTGCGTAAGTCCGACACCCTTGCACGCGTCGGCGGCGATGAGTTTGCGGCCTTGCTCGAGCATACCGACCTAGATGAGGCACGCGCGGTGGCGCGTAAACTCATCGAGGCCGTGACCGAGGCACGCTACTCGTGGCAAGGTCGGCAGTTTCGCCTCGGCGTCAGCGTCGGCCTCTCCGAGATCTCGAGTGCGTCCACCGATTTCGTAGCGGTTCTGCGCGCGGCCGACACGGCCTGCTACGCCTCCAAGCAGGCCGGACGTAATCAGGTGCAGGTCTATCGCGAGGACACACGTCTGGGTGCGGACGTCGCGTCGGACGAGCCGTGGCTTACGCGCATGCACCGGCTGTTCGAGACCGACCGGTTCGCGCTTGCGTATCAACGACTCGATCCGCTTGGTGAAGCGGCCGCGCCGAATCGAATCGAGGTGCTCGTTCGCTTAGCCGAGGACGACGGCGGACTCATGCAGCCGCAGGTGTTCCTGCCGGCTGCCGAGCGCTACGGGTTCACCGAGCGCATCGACAGTTGGGTGTTTGAGACCGTGGTGTCGTATCTGGCGGAGTTGGACGAGAACGAGCGCCCGAGCGCGGTTTCGATTAACCTGTCGTCCGCTTCGATAGGCAGCGGCTCGTTTGCCTCGTTTGTGGAACAAACCGCGGCGCGCCGGCGCTTGCGCCCAGGGCTCATTCGGTTTGAGCTCTCGGAAGCCGGAGTTGCGGCTCAGCTCGAGGTTTCGAAGCGATTCGTTGCCCGGATGCGCGAGATCGGAATCCAAACCGACCTCGACGGTTTCGGCAAAGACCTCTCATCGTTTGCGTACTTGAAGGCGTTGCCGGTTCAAGGCGTGAAGCTCGACGGGTCAATCGTCCGAGGGCTGTCGCACGACCGCGTCGACCGGACGGTGGTGGAAGCGATTCAGCGCATCGCCGACGAGCTGGGTCTCGAGACGGTCGCGATGGCCGTTGAGTACCGTGGCGTTCTCGAGCATCTCGCCAAGATCGGGGTCACCTACGCTCAAGGGTTTGCGTTGCATCGCCCCGAGCCGTGGCCTCCTACACCGTTACCGCCCCCGACGCTCGGGGCATGATCGTCCTATCCCAATTCTAATGCTGGAGGATAGGCACGACGAAAGCGTGCGACACATCCGAGCTTCATTGTCCTTTGCACCGACCCAGTCTCGGGTTATAATCCGGGCGTGGTGTACCGCACAGGAAGCGAACTCCGGGCCGCGGCGCGGTCTGGAGCGTTCGCCGGACATACTAGTGGCCACGCTCCGGGGTATGTACAGGCAAATCTGGTAATCTTGCCGCGCGATTGGGCATACGATTTTCTGCTGTTCGCGCAGCGAAATCCGAAACCGTGTCCGGTGCTTGAAACAGGTGAGCCGGGCGAGCCGCAGACCTCAGTGATCGCGGATGCCGGGGATGTCCGCACGGATCTTCCCCGTTACCGGGTGTACGAACACGGTGAACTGGCCGAGGAATGCGCGGATATCCTGTCTCGTTGGCGCGAAGACTTCGTGTTTTTCCTCCTCGGGTGCAGTTTCACGTTTGAGCGAGCGCTGGTGGATGCAGGGCTGGGGTTGCGGCACCAGGAAGAGAACGTCAATGTACCGATGTACAAGACCAGTTTGATGTGTCGCGGTGCCGGACGTTTTTCGCCTTCCCCAATGGTGGTGAGTATGCGCCCGTACCTTCCTCGCGACGTGATTCGTGCGGTCGAGATAACACGTGAGTTCCCCGGGGTACACGGGAGTCCTGTACACTTGGGCGACCCGGAGTACATCGGTATCTCCCGGATCGATCGGCCGGACTGGGGCGATTCGGTCTCGATTCGAAGCGGCGAGATGCCGGTTTTCTGGGCGTGCGGAATCACGCCGCAGCTGGCTGCACTGGTAAACAAACCCCCGATCATGATTACCCACGCCCCGGGGTATATGTTTGTAGGCGATTGCTCCGACTATGTCTTTCACCTATCCGGCTAAATCTGCCGGCCGCGCACTTACAGACCTGGCGGACTCGGTTAACCAGGTGATCCGCCACGACCCGGTCGGCCGAGGCCTCGCGTCCTGGGCCGAGCCCGGCAATCTCTTGGAGGCGGCACTGTCTCTGTTAACGGGTTCCACCGTTGCGATCGCCACCGGTTTCTATATCCCTTCGGCGCAAGTTATCGAGACCGATGGGCCTCCGGGGGCGGTGGCACTCGCAGACGCATTGTCGGCGCTCGGTAAAACGGTGGTCCTGGTGGTGGAAGAACACGCCGCTGAGATTATGAGGACGGTTGTGGGCACCTCGGCGCGCGCGCCGGTGCAGGTAATCTCGTTATCCCCGGGTGCTCCCGGCGAGCTGCGAGCGCTGGAGGATCGCGGGGTTACTCATATCGTAGCGGTGGAACGCCCGGGACGCGCAGCAGACGGCGTCTGCTACAGCATGCGCGGTGAGGACCTATCGGTGTACACGGCGGATCTGGACCGCCTTTTTTTAAAGGCGGAGCGATCGTTTAAGACCATCGGTATCGGTGACGGCGGTAACGAGTTGGGACTTTGTGTTTCCGAGGATAAGCTGGCGCCGTTTTGGCCGGAGAGCGAGCCGATCGGATGTCGCACCCCTGCTGATTTCACGATATACGCAGGAGTTAGTAACTGGGGAGCGTACGGAGTATGCGCGATGCTGTCGGCTGCAACGGGCCGCTTTTTGCTCCCGTCTCGGCACGAGATCGTGCACGTGTTGGGCGCTCTGGTACGAGCCGGGGCGGTGGACGGCATTACACGGCTTCGTGCCGAAACGGTAGACGGCCTACCCCGGTCGGTCGAGGAGCAGACGCTACACCGCCTGACGGAGTTGGTGGTACGCCACGGAGTGAACACTAATGGATGAGGTCACCCTGACCAACCTGGGAGACTCGGCCTTGCTCTGGACCTGGCCCGACGGCATCAGCCTGGCTACTTCCCGATATGTACTCGCCGTGTACCGGACGTTTTGTGACGACCGGGAACTCCGTGATGCGGGAATGGTCGACGTGGTACCGTCCTACTGCGCCCTGGCGGTTCATTGTGACCCGGACCTGGGCGATCTCGATACGATTCGCGAGCGGGCGGAACAGTTGCTTGCGACCACGGCCGCCGGCGGCATGGCCGATAGCGGCACGGCGGCTGCAGACGGGATAGCGCCGGAGACCGAGGTGCATCGATTGCCGGTGGTGTACGACGGCCCCGATCTCGATCGCGTGGCGCGGCGGGCCGAAGCGGTCCCCCGGAGCGTCGTGGAGATGCACCTCGCCGCGCAATACACGGTTGCCATGATCGGGTTTCGGCCTCACTTCCCGTATCTTATCGGGATGGACCGACGTATCGCCACACCGCGCCTCGAGCGCCCGCGAAAGGATGTTCCTGCCGGATCTGTGGGGATCGCCGGTGAGCAGACCGGTGTCTACCCCGTGAACTCCCCGGGCGGATGGAACCTGATCGGGCGGACGAACCCGGATCTGCTCGTTCCGATACGCCCCGGCGATGCTGTCGTGTTCGAGGAGGTGTGATGTGTCGGATCGACCGTCGCGCGTACTGGTAAACTGCGATATTGGTGAGCGGGGAGTTGAGAACGAAACCGACCGATGCTTGTTACGAGAGATCGATATCGCCAATGTAGCCTGTGGGGGGCACGCCGGTGACAAGCGGACGGCCGCTTTTTTTCGACGGGAATCTGAGAAACTCGGCGTCATGGTAACGGCGCACCTATCGTATCCGGACCGGTCGAGTTTCGGTCGTAAGAGCATGGATATAGAGCTGAGCCGCCTGACCGCATCGCTCCGCTCTCAACTCGAAGCGCTGCCGGGAGTCCTAACCGTTAAGTTTCATGGGGCACTCTATGCCGATACTTGCCGGTCGCCGGAGCTTGCCGAGTCGCTCACCGGCCGGCTTGTCGAGCACTCGGTCACTACCGTCATCACCATGCCCGGTTCCGCTTTGGCGGAGTCGTGTCGCAGCGCAGGGATTGCCGTGCTGGCCGAAGCGTTTGCCGAACGTCGATACCGGCATGATCCTGCCACCGGGAGAGTGTCCCTGGTCGACAGGAGTCAGCCCCACGCAAGCATACACGACCTCGGCGAGGCGATTGCGCAGGCTGAAAGCATAATCCTTCGACGCGAAGTACCGGTGGTGTCCGACGGGACCGCGGATCGGGCGGGGTACGATGCCGTTCCAGTCCGCACCGTGCCGATCCAAGCCGAAACCGTCTGTATTCACTCAGACTCCGTCCTGGCGCTTCCCCTGGCGAAGCACCTCAGGGAATCGGTCGGCCGATGAACCCAGGCGAGCAGCACGCCGCCGCCGGTGCCGGCGCGCGTGACCTTGTTGAGACTCTCGGCGCCGGGGTGTTCGCGTGGAAGGGTTTGCCCCACTATGGACGGCAGGATCTTGGGTATACGCCCGACGGAGCGCAAGACCGCTGTGCGTTTCTCTCCGGCAATACTCTCCTCGGAAATCCGGCTGCTCAACCGGCGTTGGAACTGGTGTTTCCCCCGCGCGCTGTTCGATTCCGGACTGATTGTTTCTTTGTGCTCACCGGAGGCCGACTGCAGGCCGGGTTCACAGCGAATGCTCGTGAGACGGAGGAACTGCAGCCCGTAGATCATGCCTGCGTTTACTTCGCACGCGCAGGGAGCGTGGTGTGGTTCCGGCGGCGGCTATACGGGTTTCGCAGTTATTTGTGTGTGATAAGCGCTTCCGATGCACGCTCCTGCATTGCCGGTAGGCGCCGCGGTGCGTTTGATGCTGTATTTCGCTGGCCGCACCCCGAGGGTTTGATCCGGGTTGTGGACGGACCGGAACGAGAGTTCCTCACAAAACCGTCGCGCTTCCTTGCGATACCGTGGCGTACAACGCCGGATATGAGCGATATGGGTATGCGTCTTGCGGTGGGCGGAGGACACGATGAGCCGATTCCGGAGGTCAGAAACGAACAGCTTGTATCTGCGCCGGTGTGTGACGGAACCATTCAGATGACGGTGTCCGGTCCTATCGTGCTACTTCGAGACCGTCAGACCGCCGGCGGATATCCTCGTGTGTTTGTTGTGATCAGCGCGGATCTCGATCTGGTGGCGCAATACGCCCCCGGGCGGATAATGCGCTTCACCAACGTCACTCTTGAAGAGGCACGCCGAATCGCTCAGCAACGTCGTCAAGAACTCGAAATATTGCGTGAACGGTTTGGCGAGTGAGCCGTTCGGCGTATTACTAGAGCGCGCGTATTACTTAGGTAATTTTGTTGCCAAATTCACGGTTTGGCCCCATACTGTTGCACAAACCGTTAAAGACTAGGTAGCTCTATGGATGTACGAACTCGAGTTCGAGGTCTCACTATACTCGCGTTGATCGTGTTAATCGCCGGCGGGGTCGGCGCTTACTACTCGGTGAGCCGCGTAAACAGTCTGTGGCAGCTGCGCCTCGAGACGCAGCGCACCTTGACGCACGCCTACAAGCTCTTGGTTGATACCACCGAGTTGGTGCGTACGCACGAGCAGCTGCGTCCGGCCTACGACGAATGGGCGGAGAGCGTAGCGCTCACCGACGGGGGAATTGAGCGCGTGCTCGAGCATCCGCTGGTGGGCGACCTACCGGTCTCGGAGCGGCTCTCGGGTGTTGAAGGTGGTTGGAACAGCGCGCAAGGCTTGTTTAACCTCGCCGAAGAGGAGCTCTCGGGTATCATGGCCGGAGAGCTGACCGGCACGCTTACCACAACCGGGCTCGACATTATGGAGCTACAGCTTCGCGATCGCGAACACGATATGGAACAAGCGCGCTGGCGCG
>SLBH01000033.1 GCA_007126415.1 Spirochaetales bacterium | reverse complement strand
TCTCGATGTGGGGTCGCACGCGCTCGATTTGCTCGATTACTACCTCGGCCCGATCGCCGAGGTGTACGGAATCGCTTCGAACCAGGCCGGGCTTTATCCTGCAGAGGACACGGTTTCGGGTGCATGGCTCTTTGAGTCGGGCCTGCACGGCAGCGGAGTCTGGTGCTTTGACGCCGACCGCAACGAGGACGGGATCCGGTTTGTGGGTACCGCCGGGAGGATATCGCTTTCGGTGCTGGACGTTGCCGCGCCGGTGGTGATCGAGGACGAGGCCGGTGAGGAGCGGCTCAGCTTCGATGCGCCTGAGCACGTGCAGCAACCGCTTATTCAACTCGTGACCGATGAGTTGCGCGGCCGTGGGCCGAGCCCCAGCACCGGCGAGAGCGCGTTGCGGACCGACCGGGTGCTCGAACAGCTGCGCGCCGGCGCGACGCGATAACCACCGGTCTCGGGCCGCTACCGGCCCGGGGCGCTACGGGTCTCAGGCCGCTACCGGTCTCAGGCCGCTACCGGTCTCAGGCCGCTACCGGTCTTAGGCCGCTACCGGTCTCAGGCCGCTACCGGTCTCAGGCCGCTACCGGAGGTTCCGTTCCGGGGGTTCGTAGCGACTGAACCCGTCCGGGGGTGCGAAGCGCGCGTCGTCGGGAACTCGCTCGTCGTGTTCAGTCAGCTCGTAGCCGTGTTCCGAGGCTCGGTCCTCGAACAACACCGGGATCGCTTCCGGCATTTGCAACGTGATCTCGAGGTCAAAAGAATAACTGAACCCACCGGGAATCTCGGCTGTTCCGTCGACCGTGAAGCGCAGACTGTCGTCAGTGATCGCGTCGTCGGACTCGGCTACCTCGCAGCTCCAGTCGAGCTGTGTGCAGGGGTGGACCGGGTGCGTTGGGGGCAAGATCAACAGCAGATGCTCGATCGCGAAAGGGTAAATCTCTTCATCGAGTAACGACACCTCGGTGTACTGTTCCACGCTTTCGGCGAAGCTGGTGATCCGCGGGTGTGCGAGAGCGAAGTCAAACACCAGTTCGTAGCTCGGAGTTCCTTCCGGTGCGCCCGGCTCTATCCAAACGCGTTCGTCCTGTACCGCGTAGCGATACCGCCGCGCACCACGGTTCTCTCCGGCGAGGGGCGCCAACGTCGCGGATCGTGGACCGAGCAAAGCATCTCTTACCGGTGAGGTCGGCTGCTGTGTCTCGTCTTCGAGCGCATGGGCCGGAGGTGCTTGGGCGGTGAGATCTTGAGTCGCGAGTGTAAGACCGAGGGCGACGCTGAGCAACACGGCCGCCGCATGCCGCTGTGCGAGCTTGCGCGAATGATGGGCCAATCCGGACATCGGTGCCGTGAGTATAGCGGACGCAGCGTCCGAACGTCCATGCGTGCCGCTCGACCATGCGCGCGGCTCGAGCATGCCCGCGTTCCATGTCCTTCATGGGCCCATGTGCCCGATCCGTTTGCCCGGAGAAACGAGGCCGTGCTACTATGCCGGACAGGTGCGAGCAAATAGAAGCGAACAAATAGGAGCGAACGGAAGTGATCAATGCGCGCGAACTAGCTGCTCTTCACAGCGCGATGAGCCGCTCGCATGCGGCCGGCGAAACCCCTGCGGTAGTGACTTTATTGCGGGTGGATGGTTCGGCGTATCGGCGGCCCGGCGCAAAGATGCTTGTGCAGCCTGACGGCGTCACAACCTGCATGATCTCCGGCGGCTGTCTCGAACCGGAGCTCGCCGAGATCGCGAAGGATGCGATCGCGCAGGGAACGGGGCGTCGCGTGCGCTACGATCTCAGCGAGGACGAGGTCTGGGGCCTTGGGCTCGGGTGCGGCGGCGCGATAGATCTCTACATCGAGCCGCTGAAGCACGACTCGGAGGCCGCTAAGCTGATCGAGCTGCAGGCTGCCGGTGAGCGTGCGGTGCTCGCAACGGTGTTTCCGGAGGATGAGCGGCACGCGCCGCTTCACAGACTATACCGCGAGACGGCGGCGTACGCCGGTCGAGACCGCGATCGCGCGCCCAACTCAGCCGCTTACGACACGGCGTTCTCGTCGATCGAGGGGCGTGCGCGCGAGTTGCTCGCGGGAGATTTCGAGACCTCGCGACTCGAGACGATTGCGGGTGCTGAGGTCTTTTTCGATCTCAGTCGGCCGGTGCCGGATCTTGTGCTGTTCGGCGGTGGCGCGGGGGCGGTTCCGCTCGCTTCGTACGCCGAGCGGCTGGGATTTGCGGTTACGGTTGTGGACCCACGGCCCGCAGTTGCAAATCGTGAGAGCTTTCCGAGCGCGACGATCGTGGCGGCGCACCCCGAGCAGTATCGTGACTTGGTGGAGATTGCTCCGCACAGTACCGTAGTAATCATGAACCATCACCTCGAGCGCGACCGCGAGGCGCTCGTGTTCGCATTGGAGAGAAAGCCCGCGTATCTGGGAATGCTTGGGCCGCGTCGGCGGTTCGAGAAGGTGCTCGCTGCGCTGGAGGTTGAGGGGCGTCGACCGCCCGCTGAGGAGACGGGCCGGGTGCAGAACCCGGTTGGGCTCGATATCGGCGCCGAAGGTCCCGAAGAGATCGCGATCAGTATTCTTGCCGAGATTCTCGCGGAACGGCGCGGGCACGGTGGAGCTCGCTTGAGTGACAAGCGCGCCGGCATACATGAGCGCAGTTCGGTTGCGGAGACTGCGGCGATTGCGACGGCCGGGGAGGAGTAGCGCGGCGATGAGCGACAACGAGCATCTCGAGCAGTTCATGCGACGGGCGATCCGGCTTGCAACCGAGAACGTGGAAGCCGGTTGTGGAGGACCGTTCGCGGCGGTGGTGGTTCAAAACGGCAGGATCGTCGCCGAGGGCACAAACACCGTCACCTCAAGCTGCGATCCAACCGCGCACGCCGAGATAAACGCCATTCGATCCGCCTGCCGCGAGCTCGGGGTGTTTCAACTCAGCGACTGCGATCTCTACACCACCTGCGAGCCCTGCCCGATGTGCCTCGGCGCGCTGTACTGGGCGCGACCCCGTAGAGTGTACTACGCCGCGACTCGCGACGACGCAGCGGCGGTGGGCTTCGACGACGCCTATATCTACAACGAGCTTGGAAACGATCCGCACAAGCGCGCCCTACCGATGCAGCAACTGCTGCGCGCGGAAGCTCAGGAAAGCTTCCGCGCTTGGGACGCGAAGCAGGATCGTGTCGAGTACTGATCCGGACAGCTGCAGCGCGCAGTGCCGCGGGGCTCAGTGCTGCCTCGCCTACCGCACGAGATCGGTTAGCGGACGAGATCCACGAACGCGAACGACTCACCGTCGAACAGTCCGCGGTCGCTTAGTTTGAGTTTGGGTATCACAAGCAGCGATAGAAACGAGAGCGTCATCAGCGGCGAGCGCAGCGGCGACCCGAGCTCCTGCGCAGCGGTGTCGAGCCGCTCGTAGAGCGCCGCGACCTCATCTCCGGGCTCGGTCGCCATTAAGCCCGCTATCGGAAGCCTGAGCAGCTCAACCTCAGACGCGCCGGTAGCGACCGCAACGCCGCCCCCGGCCTCGATTACCGCGTTGACCGCCGCCGCGAGCGCGTCGTCCTCGGCTCCTATCGCCACCACGTTGTGCGAGTCGTGCGCAACCGACGACGCGACCGCGCCGCGCTTGAGCCCGAAGCCGTGTACCACCGCGAGCGCCGGCGGTGTTTCAAGGTAACGGTTCACGACCGCGATCTTGAGCAGATCCAGCGTCGTGTTGCAGCGGAACCGTCCCTCGCCGGCGCAGTCTGCGCTCGAGACCACGTGCTCTCCGGTTATGAGCTTCCCATCGTAGAGTTCGATCGCGCGCACGCTGCCCGCACTGGCCATCGCAATCTGTAGCGCGTCTTCGGTGACCGGGCCGGCCCGGAAGATGTTCGGCGTCTCCGGGGCGGCGTAGCTCCAGCGCGGCGCGCCCTCGGCCGCTACGCAGACACCGCCGAGGTAGGTCGCGAGCGGCGTAAGCTCGGAGAGATTATCGACAACGACAAAATCGGCGCGGTCGCCGGGGCGAAGCAGGCCGGTTTCGAGGCGGTAATGGAGCACCGGGTGCAGGCACGCGATCCGGAGCGCTTGTATCGGGTCGAGGCCGAGCGCGATCGCGCGCGCGGCGAGCCGATCGATATGGCCGCGCATTAGGTCGTTGGGGTGCTTGTCGTCGCTGCAGAACATCAGCCGCTCGGGCGCCTCGAACAACAACGGCGCGAGCGCCTCGAAGTCCTTCGCGGCCGAGCCTTCGCGGATCATGACCCACATCCCGGCCTCGAGCCGGTCGCGCGCCTCCTCGATCGTGACGCATTCGTGATCGGTTGCGACGCCGGCGGCGGCGTAGCGGTGCACCGCCGCGCCGCGCAGCCCCGGAGCGTGACCGTCGATCGGCTTGCCGGCGCGGCGGGCGGCGCGCAGCTTCGCAAGCAGCTCCTCGTCCCCGTTTAGCACGCCCGGCACATTCATCACCTCGCTCAGGTACCCGATCTCCGGGCGTGCGAGCAACCGCTCCACCGCCGCCGCATCGAGCGCGGCGCCGGCGGTCTCAAAAGTGGTCGCCGGTACGCACGACGGGGCGCCGAACAGAATCGTGAACTCCGGGCGGCGCGCGGCCTCGTCGAGCATGTACTCCACACCGGCGGTTCCGAGCACGTTCGCTATCTCGTGCGGATCTGAGATCGTGGCAACCGTGCCCTGCGTCACGGCCCAGCGCGCAAACTCCGCCGGCGGAAGCATCGTGCTTTCAACGTGGATATGCGCGTCGACGAACCCGGGTATAAGGAAGCGGTCCGGCACATCGGCACGCGGCTCGATCTGTGCGATGCGTCCTTTGTGGATATGCAGCACGCCGGGAGTAATGGTGCGCTCGGTGACGCTCACGATCTGCCCCGCAAACTCGCTTGGGCGATCCTCGTAACCGGTGCCGTCACTGTGTGCTGAATGCTTGCCGCTCACGATTCCGTTCCTCCTCGAGCGCTCAGTGCGACCCGTGCAGATAACCCGGCAGGCAGCGATCGAAAAACTCGGCGAGCAGGTTTTTGGTGACGCGCCGCCGATACGACGAGCTGGAGCGCTGGTCGTCTATCGGGGAGATCAGCTCGAGGTAGCCGTCTACGAGCTCGTTGCGGAGTGTGCGTACCTGCTGCCAGTCGGCACCCTGTAGCCGCTCCTCGAGCGCGCGCGAGCGAATCACGGTGGGACCTACCGCGCCGATCGCGAGTGAGAGCCTGCCGATTGCGCGCCCCTCGAGCGTTCCGCAGGCGGCAAACGCGAGCTTCGAAAGCGCGTTCGCGCGCCGTGTACCCACTTTGCGATAAAACGAGAAATCATCGCAGCCGAGCGGTATGAACACGGCGGTGATCAGCTCGTACGGTCCGATCGCGGTCTGCCCCGGACCGGTTATGACGTCCTCTATCGGCACGCGTCGCCGTACTATCTCACCGCGCCCGCCGTGCCCGCCGTGCCCGCCGCGCCCGTCACGCGAGGCGAGCTCCACCTCGGCGTTGAGCGCGTACAGCGTGCAGACCGCGTCACCGGCCGGGGAGGCGTTGCCGATGTTGCCCCCGATAGTGCCTACGTTGCGCAACTGCGGCGCCGCGAGCTCGGCGATTGTTCGCTTCAGGATCGCGGGGGTCGCGGGGTGCGCCGCCACCTCGGTGTAGACCGCGGCTGCGCCGACGCGGAGCTCGTGCTCATGGACGGTGATCTCGCAGAGTTCCTTGATGCGTCCGATAAAGAGAATGGGGCGCGTAAACGCCGGAAGCGTACCGGCGCTCCCGCGATAGCGAACGCAGAGATCGGTGGCTCCCGCAAGCGGAACAGCGCCGTGCTCGGCGCGAAGCGAGAGCGCCTCGGCGAGATCGCGCGGGTGCAGCCAGGCTGCATTCGTGTCTGCGCCACCTGTGGCTCCGCCGCCGGTGCCCGCCCCGCCCGCCCCGTCACCCGTGGCCGGGCCAGTTGCCCCGCTCGCCGTCCCGCCGGTGGCGGCGTTCGTTGATGCGTTCTCCGCGGTGCTCATTCGCCAAGCTCCTGCAGCGCGTCGGCGGTGCGCTGCACGCCCTCTATAATCTGTTGGTACCCGGTGCAGCGGCAGAGGTTGCCGGAGATGCCGTCGCGGATCTCGTGCTCGCTGGGAGCGCGATTGTGCCGCAGGAGCGCATCTATCGCGACCGTCATCCCGGGCGTGCAGAAACCGCACTGCACGCCGCCGCCCTGCGAGAGCCCGTCTACCACCAGCCGACCGCGCGGAGTCTCGCGAATGTGCTCCAGGGTCTCAACCGCGCAGCCTTCAACCGCGCCCGCCGGAAGGATGCAGGAGTCTACAACCCGGTCGTCGATTATGATCGAGCACGCACCGCACTCGCCCTCGCCGCAGCCTTCCTTGACCGCGGTGAGGCCGCAGTCTTCGCGCAGAACGTCAAGAAGACGTCGCAACGGGTTGAGGCTCAGCTCTACTGCTGTGCCGTTCAGTGTGAAGCGGACCGTTTTTTCCATGCACGATCTCCGAGATGTACTCCGGAATAACCGGAAGCTGTGCGACCTCTGTATCGATCGCCTGTTGAACCGCCGACGCGAACGCCGGGGCGATGCCGTCGAACACTACCTCGCCGGCGCCCTTGGCGCCGAAGGGGCCGTAAGGGTACGGGTTGTCGAACAAGGCGTACTCTACGTTGGGGTAGTCTAACGAGGTCGGGATGCAGTAGTCGGCCATGGTATGTTGGCGAAACCTGCCGTCGAAGTTTTCGAGCTTCTCGAGGCCGGCGTAACCGAGGCCTTGAACTGCACCGCCGACGATCTGGCCGCGGATCACGCCTTCATCGATCGCGCGACCCACGTCGTACGCGGTCCAGATGCCGAGCACCGTTACCTCGTAGGTGAGCGGATCTACCTCCACCTCGATGCAGTTCACTCCCCAGGAGTACGA
>SLBH01000273.1 GCA_007126415.1 Spirochaetales bacterium | reverse complement strand
GGAGGTGCCGGCATCGAGAACCCCAACCAACGTTACCAGCCCAACGACCGCCTCGAGTTGCGTTTCGCGACCGACGGCGGCCGCACGCCGTTGTTCGCCGTGGCGCGCGTGTTGCGCTGCAGCGAAGGCGACACCGTCGCTCACCTCGAGTTCACCTCGATTCACGAGTTCGTGCGCGACCGGATCTACCGATTGCTGTTCAGCCGCGTGCAGTAAACGCCGCCGAAGATCCCGGCTGGAGGCGCTGCTCCTGCTTGCCGCAGCGCACCGGCAGCTCGCCGACTGCCCCTCGCGCTCCCGTTGCGGCGCGCGTTGCGCCTACGGTGAGCTTGCGCGTCTCGTCGAGCTCGAGCCGCAGCTGCATCCCGCGGATTACCATCGGAACCGTAACTCGCTTCCACCAGAACGGCACGCGCGGTGCGAGATGCAGTACGCCGTTGTAGAACCGAGCGCCGAGGAACCCATGCACCACCATCTGCCAAGCCGCCCCGCACGCGGCGGTGTGGATGCCGCCGATGAAGGTGCCTCCGCTGACGGCTTTGTTGGTGTTCGCGAGGTCCACGGTACAAGACCGCAGGAAGTAATTGTAGGCATCCTCATCGTACCCGATCCAGGTTGCGACAAGGGCGTGCACCGAGGGGCTCAACGACGAGCCGTGCTGCGTGCGCGGCTCGTAGTAACGGTAGTTTGCGCGTAGCTGTTTCTCGCTGAACTCCCAAGGGTGCAGCGTGAAGGTCTGCAGCACATCGGCTTGCTTGAGTACCTGTGTCTCGGTTGCTACTCCGTTCGGCCAGCCCCAGTACTCACCGGGGTCCAGCAACCGCTGCTTGAGGACCTCAGGGCGGGTGTCCTCGAGCGCAAAGTATCCGTCGAACTGTTCGATCAGCCCGCTCCCGGGATCACTCGGCTGCAGGTAGAGGTTGTCCGCGACCTCACGGCACCTCCGGCTCGCCTCGCGCGAGAAGCCCACGCGTTCGGTGAGCTCCAGATGTCGTTCGGGGTCGTGCTCGGCGAGCGTCTCAAACGCCCAGGCGGCTGCCTGCAAGGCGTAGCGCGTCTGCACCGCGGTGAAGAAGTTGTTGTCGATATTCTCGTGATACTCATCCGGCCCCAGTAGCCGAATCAGCTCGTAGCGATCCTCAGCGGGCTTATAGTACACGTGTGAAAGCAGAAAACGCGCCACCTCGAACAAGATCTCGGCCCCGTATTCGCGGACGAACTCCCAGTCACCGGTAACCTCATAGTAGCGGCGAACGGTATACGCGACATCCGGCGCCACGTGAATCTGCCAGTCGTTGAAATGGTTTCGAATACTGCGTCCGGTGAGAACGTCCAGGAAGAAGTACGAAGGGCAGATTTCCTCACCGGTTCGCCCGCTCACCCAGGCATAGAACGCGCCTTCGTACCCAAGATCGCGGGCCTTCTTGCGAGCGCCGTCGAGCGTCTTGTAGCGATACGTAAGCAGTTTGCGCGCCACCTCCGGCTGCGTGAAGAGAAACATCGGCAGGTTATAGATCTCTTGATCCCAGAACGCGGCGCCCTGATACGCCTGGCAAGACAAGCCGCGCGCGCCGATCGGCAGGTGATCGGTATGCGCCGGTGTGGCGATGATGTTGTGATAGAGGTTGTAGCGTAGCAACGCTTGCGCCGTGAGATCCCCCTCGATCTCGATGTCGCAACTCTTCCAGATCGCGTCCCACGCTCGCTGATGCGCGTGCCACATACGCTCGTACCCGCTCTTGAGCGCCGAGTCGACCGCCGTTACCGCAGCCGAACGCGGGTCGGGTAGGTCGTTACTGCTGTAGACCGCCATGTACTGCTCGATCACCACCGGGGTTTCCGGCTCGAGGTTGAGCTCGAGCTTGCGATAGGTGCTCTTACGACTGTCGGAGCCGACCGAGGCGTGCTTCTGCGAGACGGTGTCCGAAGCAACCCGCAGCCCTGAGGCCACCGCGAGCGTAATCCTGCTTCGCCCGGTTTGCGCGGTCACCGACAACGCGCCGTCGCGCGTGCCGCGCGCCTTGTGCCCGTGAAGATGCGTACCGTTGAGGTCCCAGACCTCGCCGTCGATACCCCAGGTCATCGTAACGCTCGTCGGGCGATCGCTCTCGATCTTGTAGCGCGTCGGAACGAGGTGCAGCGTCGCGTAACTCGCGAAGCGCTCCTCGGTGAGCGTTACATGCGCACGGCTCGGGGCACGAACGGTGAGGCTACGCGTCTGCAAGCCGTAGCGAAACCACAGCGTGCGGTGGTAGCCGGCCGGAAGGTTCTCGAGCACTCCAAGCGCCTGTCCGTCGGCGCTGAACTCCGCGTACAGCCCGTTCGGGGCGTTACAGAGCTCCTCCCAGGTCTCGTCGGCTTTGTCGTAGGTGTCGGTAATGAAGCATCCGACGTACTGTGCCGCGCGCCATTCGCAGAACGTTCCGCGGTAGCCGAGGTAGCCGTTGCCGGTCATGAAGTTGCTGCCGTTGGTAACCAGTTGCTCCGGATGGAATCGATCTTCCTGAATTCTCCAGTCGTCGATGATCTTGAGGCCTTGGGCCAGTTTCATGCGTGCTTCCTTTGTCGAGCTCGAGAGGCGGCGGTCTCGAGCGTGTGGTCTGCCGTATGCCGCGTCAGTAACGCACGGCAGCAGTGTAGCAAAGGCGCACCAAGCACGCAATAAAAATTGCGCCTCATGCCTCGTTCCGCGCCTCTTTCCGCGGTCTATGCGTGGGTTACTTGGGTTTTGGTTGCCGAGCCGGGGTTCGGCGTGACTGCGACGGCGCTCAGCGCCGCGGCCGGGGTTTGAAGGCTGTACCGCAGACGAACACTCCCTTGCCGAAGCGTTCGGGCTCACCCGAGGCAAACCCTGCTTGGCATTGCGTTACTGAGTGTACTGCTCATCAAGTTTGGTGTATAGTGAGTAGCGAACGTGAAGCTGCAAACCACGCGTACAGCCACACCGGAGCACCAGATCCCCGCCGGCGAAGCCCTTGAGCGCATCAATCGGTTTGCGCGAAATCGCGTACCGTTCGTATTTGCGCTCGATTTTGATCTCCTGTATGGGCTTGTACTGCCGTTAGACGAGCTCAATCCCCGGCAGCTTCGGTTTCGCTTCGCCCGTCACGCAGACGGCCTCACGACCGGCTACTCGCCGCGCCGGCTGATGGCGCTTCGTGAGGCGGTCCGCATCAAGAAGACGCCGCCGCAGTTCGAACGCTATCGGGCTGCGTTCAACCATGTGCAGCAAGGATTGCGCAATGGGGACTCGTTTCTTGCGAACTTGACATTGCCGGTTTCGGTAGAGCTCTCGCATTCACTGCCGGAGCTCTACGCGGCGGTGCGGGCAAAGTATACACTCTTGATTGAAGACCGTATCCTTGTGTTCTCGCCTGAACAGTTCGTGCGCATTCAAGACGGCGTTATTCGAAGCTACCCTATGAAGGGCACCATCCGGGCCTCGGAGCCGAATGCCGCAGCGTGCATTTTGAACGACGAAAAAGAGAAGGCCGAGCACCTGACGATCGTCGACCTCATCCGTAACGACATAGGGCGCATCGCCGAGCGCGTGCGAGTGGAACGGTACCGCTACATAGACCGCATACAGCTGCGCGACGACGCGCTCCTGCAAATCAGCTCCGAGATTGTGGGCGAACTGCCGCGCGGATTCGAGTCACGGCTCGGCGAGCTCCTGTTTGAGATGCTCCCGGCCGGTTCGATCACCGGCGCCCCGAAACGCCGCACTGTCGAGATCATCCGCGAAGCCGAGCGCTACGAGCGCGGGTACTATACCGGGATCTGCGGCGTCTGGGATGGACACGAGCTCGATTCCGGCGTCATGATCCGTTTCATAGAGCAGACCGATCACGGCACGGTATTTAAGGCCGGCGGTGGAATCACGATCTACAGCGAGCTGGAACGCGAGTACCAAGAGCTGCTGGACAAGGTCAATGTGCCGCTTCATTGAGACGATATGCGTGATCGACGGCGAGCCGCTCGCGATCGATGCGCACCGTGCCCGCGTTCGGCGCACCCTCCGTGCGTGTTGGGGCGGCGCGGCGGGACACCGCGTTGATTCAGCCGCTCGCGGCGTGCTCGAGCAGGCGCTCGCCGCAGCACTGAACGATGGGCCAAACGCTGGGGCGACGCGAACGAAACTGAGGCTCGTCTACCGCGTGCCTCCTGAAAACCACGGCGAGCCGCCCGCAGTTGAGGAGCTGGAGCTGCTGTCGTATCGCGTCCCGCCGATCAATACGCTGCGCGTTGTAGATGGGGGCGAGATAACCTACAGCCTCAAGTACCACGACCGTCGTGCGTTGCACAGGTTGTATGAGCTGCGGGACGGGTGCGACGACGTACTGATCGTGCGAGACGGTCTGCTAACCGACAGTTCATACTGCAACATCGCGCTGTGCGACGCCGGTCGCTGCGTAACCCCGGCGACTCCGCTACTCGCCGGCACACGCAGAGCACGACTGCTACAAGCCGGCCGGCTTGAGACCGCCGATATCTCGGTGCAGTCGATCGAGCGCTACAGTCATGTAGCGTTGTTCAACGCGATGATCGACCTCGGTGAGCTCGTGCTGCCGATCACTGCGCTGCGGCCCTTTTCGATCTCTTGAATACCGACACGAGTTTTGTGGGTGAGTGCTCAGCGGTGCATATGCAGCGGCGGACGCAACGAGCCCGGCAGGCGCTTAGTGCTCACCCGGTGGATTCTCGGGCGGATTCTCATATCGCTCGAACCAGATATCGCTCACCCACAAAACTCGTGTCACTTAGGTCACCGTCCCGAGCTCGCTGCTTCGGTTGTGAACATAAGTCTGAATCAGTTTGACGTACGTTACAACTGCGTTTACAATTGACCCGTTAGTGGGAACAAACGTCGCGACACCGATCGAGGTAATAGTTTAGATTATAGATAAGAGATCACACCATGTCGGCGCGTGAAGCCGGTATGAGGCCGTGAAGAGGGAAGCCGAATGTACGATGTCACAATTGTCGGCGCAGGTATCGTGGGCTGTTTCATTGCGCGTGAGCTGTCGCGCTACAAATTGAACGTTGCGCTGCTCGATCGCGAAAACGATGTCTCAGATGGACAGACCAAAGCCAACAGCGCGATCGTGCACGCCGGATACGACGCGCACGTCGACACCGTGATGGGGAAGCTCAACGCGCGCGGGAATCCGATGTTCGACCAAGTTTGCGAAGAGCTTGACGTGCCGCTCAAGCGAATCGGGTCGCTGGTTCTGGCGTTCGAGGATGCGGAGCTTCCTACCCTGCGCGAGCTGTACGACAACGGACGCGCTCTTGAGATACCGGGACTTCAGATCCTCTCCCCTACCGAGACTCGGCGTATCGAGCCGAACGTCGTCGATACCATCAAGGGCTCGCTGTACGCCGAGACCGCCGGAATAGTCGGGCCGTGGGAGCTCGCTATCGCGCTCGCCGAGAACGCTATCGACAACGGCGTGGAGTTGAAGCTCAACCATGAGGTCACCGCGATCGCGGCCTTCCACGACGGTTTTCGCATCAGCACGACACAGGGCGAGGTCGAGTCGCGCTACGTTATAAACGCCGCCGGGCTCTACGCCGACAAGGTCAACAACATGGTCGCGAAGCCGTTCTTCGAGATCAACCCGAAGCGAGGACAGTATTTCCTGCTCGACAAGAACGCCGACGGGCTCGTGAACACCGTGGTGTTTCAGTGCCCCACCAAGGCGGGCAAAGGCGTACTCGTGTCCCCAACGGTACACGGGAACGTCATCGTTGGTCCGGACGCCGAGAACCTCGAGAACCGCGAGGACGTCCGCACAACCGGTAACCGCCTACGGTTCGTGAAGGAGATGGCGGCCAAGAGCATCAAGGATATTCCGTACCATTACAACATAACGACCTTTGCCGGTATTCGTGCCGAACCGAGTACCAAGGACTTCATCATCGCCGAGTCGCAGGACGCAAAAGGCTTCATCAACGTAGCCGGCATCAAGTCGCCGGGCCTGTCATGCTCGCCCCCGATCGCGGAGGAGGTAGTGAAGATTCTCGATCGGATCGCCGGTGGCCTCGAAGCCGACCCTGAGTTTGATCCGCGTCGACGTCCGTTGGCGCGCTTTGCCGAGCTTTCTGATCAGGAGAAGGCGGCGTTGGTGCGCGAGAATCCGCGATTCGGTCGGATCGTGTGCCGTTGCGAAACCGTTACCGAAGGCGAGCTCCTCGATGTGATACACCGAAGTTGCGGAGCGCGCACCGTAGACGGGGTGAAGCGGCGAGCGCGGCCCGGCACCGGCCGCTGCCAGGGCGGGTTCTGTAGCCCACGCGTGATCGAGATACTCGCGCGCGAGCTCGGCGTCGATCTCTCGGAGGTCAAGAAAGACAGCGAGCGTTCCTATATTTTGACCGGTCGCACCAAGGGAAGCTCCGCGCCCCGGGCACAGCTGCAAGGAGAACAGCATGCAACGCTATGATGTCGTGGTGCTGGGCGCGGGCCCTGCAGGCTTGGGCGCCGCGGTTGAAGCACATAAGAACGGCGCGAGAAACGTGCTGGTGCTCGAGCGCGATCGTGAGCTCGGCGGTATTCTGCAACAGTGTATTCACAACGGATTTGGGCTGCATTTCTTCTCGGAGGATCTCACCGGCCCTGAGTATGCCGAGCGGTTCATCGACGAGCTCAAGGAACTCGGGATCGAGTTCAGGCTCAACACCATGGTGTTGGAGCTCACCGAAGACAAAGTCGTGAAAGCAATCAACACCACCGAAGGGTATCTTGAGATACCGGCGCGTGCGGTGGTCCTCGCGATGGGGTGTCGTGAGCGCACGCGCGGGGCGATCGCGATCCCGGGATACCGTCCGGCCGGAGTATTCAACGCCGGTACCGCTCAACGCTTTCTCAACATGGAAGGCTATATGGTCGGTAAGCGCGTCGTTATTCTCGGCTC
>SLBH01000118.1 GCA_007126415.1 Spirochaetales bacterium | reverse complement strand
ATGACATGCGCGAGCCACTCCTCTCCGATCTGAGCCCGTCCGGCACGCACCTCCACATCAACCTCTCGCCCGTCTTTACGCCGCCTCCGGGTGCTACGGCAAACCTCATCACCGGCGACAACGCGCTGCGTTAAACTCACTCCTTCGGCCCGCAGCGCTTCAGGCACGATGAGGGCGTCGATGTACTGACCCTGGGCTTCCTCAGCGGTGAAGCCGAACAGGCGTGTGAACTCGGCGTTGGTCTGTACGACGCTTCCATTCTTGTCGACGAGGGCCACCGCAGCCAGTGTGCTGTTAAACAGGTACTCGTATTTCGCTTCCTGCAGGCGCGTACGTTCGTGCGAATAAAACAGTTCGAACGCAGTCTCAATTGTGCTCCTGAGCACTACCTCGGCCGAGCCCTTCAGCAGATACCCGTAACGGGTGATCGACCGCATGCGCTCTACGTACTCAGGCTCGGCGTGCGCGGTAAGAAACACGATCGGCAGACGCCGGAGCTCAAGTATGCGTCTCGCAGCCTCGGTCCCGTCGATCCCGGGCCCGAGGTCGATATCCATGAGAACGAGAGCGATCTGGCGTTTATCGTTTGCAAGCTCCACCGCACGCTCTCCGGTTGCGGCTGTTTCAACCGCGTACCCAAAGCGTTCGAGCATCTTGCGCTCGGCGAGCGCGACGATTGTTTGGTCCTCGACAAGGAGAATAGTGTTCGCACTACTTCTTGAGTTGATGTCCGGTTCGCTCATGCGCTTCGTGAGAGCTTACCACAGATCTATCGGTTGTTGTTTACAAATCATACCGAGATCTGCCGGTAATCGCGCTACCCACGAGAAGCAGGTGTGAGATCCCGCCCGGTACTCGGCGGCTACCGAGCACCGGGCGGGTAGTTCAGGCGGCGCTCAATTCAGGCGCTGCTCGACTCAGGCGCTGCGTTCTTCTTGGCCTTGAGTTTCTGCGCGAGCTTGTTGATCATAATCGCAATACCGCCGTCTCCGGTGACGTTGCAGGCGGTTCCGAACGGGTCTTGGCCCATATACAGCGCGATCATCAACGCGAGCTGTGCCTCGGTGAAGCCGAGCGTTACCTGCATGATACCGAGCGCAGCCATTACCGCACCTCCGGGAACGCCGGGCGCCCCAATCATGACCAGCGCAAGCAACAGAATAAACGGAATGAACTCCGAGAGCGCCGGGGTGCCGATCTGCATGACATAGACCGTGACGGCGCTCATAGTGAGCGCGATTGTGCTCCCGGTGAGATGTATTGTGGCGCACAGCGGAACCGTGAAGTCGGGGATGTCTTCATCAACGTTCAGCGTCTTGGCACTCTGTAGGGTTACCGGCATTGTTGCAGCGCTGGAAACCGTGCCGAGCGCCGTTGTATACGCCGGAAGCATCTTACGTAGGCTCTGGAACGGGGGGTTCTCAGGCGAGACGCGGCTTGCGATCACGAAATACACCAGCAGGAACGCGATCTGGAGCGCGATCACCAACACGAACAGCGGGCCGAACACCGCGAGCGTCTCAAACACCACGCCCTCGGCCGCCATGTTCGCAAAGATACCGGCGATGTAGAGCGGGAGGAACGGAATGATGAGCTTACGAATCACCATACGCGTAACCTCACGCACCTCGTCCATGAAGTTGAACAGCACGCTGGTGTTGTTCTTGCGCCGCAGCGCGTGCGCACCAAGGCCGAACACAAACGCTGTCACCAGCGCGGTCATTACGCCGATAATCGGCTCGATCTCGATCTCGATGTACTGCGACAGTCCGGCTTCTTCGTCAAGGACCATCAACTCCGGTGCAAGAGCCGGAATCACGCTCATACCGACGAAGAAGGCAACCATTCCCATGACTACCGTGGTAAGGTAGGCGAGACCGGCGGTGGCACCGAGCAGTTTGCCCGGACTCTCGGCCAGCTCCGCCAACCCCGGGATGATGAATCCCAAAATGATCAGCGGCACGACGAACATCAGTAGTTGTCCGAAGATCTCGGACACCGTGTACAGCAGGTTCCCAAACCACTGCGGAAAGAAGAACCCGATCAGCATACCCACGACGATTGCGATGATCAGTCGCGGGATCAAGCCGAGTTTTTGCATGCAGCCCTCCTGGAGATGGATTATCGATAGTAAGAGACAAGCTCATGCTATTCCCCGACCGCGCGGTTGTCAAACTAAATTTCCGTTGCGCGGAGATTTGTAGTGTCGCGCGTGATCGGCCATCACGTAGTTCACGGTTGCGTTCAGCAAAAAACCGTACTAACCTTTACATGAGCACAAATCGTTATTACTGCGTTACACGTCGAAACTGCGCCGGCACTGTGCAGGAGGCGGTAAGACCGGTGGGTGCGCGAGTCACCCGGCTGCGCGACGGCGGCTAACGGATTCGGGTGGTGCACGGGTGCGGGTGACGCACGGGTGCGGCTCGCGTTTCGAATTACAAAACGTTACAGCACAACAAACCATCACTAACTTCTAAGGAGGGACTGTATGTCGGATCCAAAGAAGGATTTCCAGGCGGACCCCCAAGTGGACGAGATTCGGAGACTCGATTTCCACCTCGGCGGTTGGGGGTCTGCAATTCCAATCCTGGTATTCATTGTGTGGGCGGTGGTCACCAGCCTCACCGGGGTCGTGACTACCAACGGCCTCTCGACAGGCGCGGTTATCGCCCTTGTGGTCGGCATGGTGCTGTGCAAACAAGACGGCCACACCTACGCAAAGGCGGTATTCGAGGGCTTCACAAGGACGATCGGCGCGGTCGCGATCGTCGCCTGGTTCTTTGCCGGAATGTTCTCGAACGTGCTGCAGGAAGGAGGCCTGGTTGAGGGCTTGATCTGGATTGCCGCGCTTGTGGGCGCGGAAGGCGCGATCTTCACCGGGCTCACGTTTCTCCTTGCCGCAGCGTTCGCCTCGGCGGTCGGCACCGGCTACGGTACGGCCGTTGCGTTCGGTACGCTGATGTACCCCGCCGGCATCGCTGTCGGGGCGCACCCACTGATGCTCGCGGGTGCAATTCTCAGCGGCGCCGCGTTCGGCGATAAGCTTGCCCCGATCTCGGACACTACCATCGTTTCGGCGGCCACGCAGGACACCGACGTCCCCGGAGTAGTGAAGTTCCGCTTCAAGTACGTCATCGGTGCCGGGCTCATCGCGCTCGTCCTCTACTTCCTCTTCGGCGGCGGCGCGGATGCAGGAGCGGCGGCCGGGTTCGACCCTGCTGAGGTGATCGCGGCGCACTCCGACCCCTCCGGCCTCATTCTGGTTGTGCCGTTCCTTGTAGTGCTGATTGTGGCATTCAAGGGTTACCACTTGCTGGTCTCGCTGTCTTGGGGGATTGTGGTCGGTATCGTGCTCAACGTGCTGTTCGGTTTGGCGCCGTTTAGCGCGATCCTGCATCTCGATTTCCAAGAGGCAACGGTGTCCGGCGCATTGGTCGACGGCGTGGCAGGCTACGTTGAGTACGCGATTCTGATTCTTCTCATTGTCGCACTCGGGCATATGATCCGCCTCAGCGGTGCGATGAACGACGCGGTTGAGTGGTCGAAACTGAAGATTCAACGCGCGGTCTGGAAAGCCGAGGTCGCGATCTGGACGCTCGTATCGGCTCTCAACGTCGTGATCACGATCAATACCGCCGCAGAGGTGGCCGCCGCCCCGTTTGTACGCGACATCGGGCGAACCTACGGGCTACACCCCTACCGGCGGGCGCTGCTGCTTGACGGTCCCACGTCTTCGTTGGGTTATGTGCTTCCCTGGTCCGGTGGGTTGTTGTTGCTGGTAACCACAATTAACGCGCTTCCCGAGCAATACGACTTTGTGCAGACCGTGACGCCGACACAGCTCACGCCGTACGTCTGGTTCGGCTTCATCCTGCTCGCGGTACTGCTTATCGTCAGCATCACCGGCTGGAACCGCAAGTTCGAGGGTCCGGAAGGCCCCGAGGGCGAACCGGTCGACAAGCCGTACAAGGGACTGCTCGCAGAGGGAGGCGAAGAGTAACGTACTCGCGTCCTCTCGTCGTATCCTTCCCGTGCCCCGCCGCGGCCTCAGGCTTGCGGTGGGGCGTTTTTGTGCAACACGGCGGTACCCGCGCCGCAGCGCTACCGGTAGCAGAGCTGAGCCGCGCTGAACAAAGCTGAGCCGGTGGCACAATCGGTGGAACTCATGGTAGTGTGCAAACAGACCGACGGCGGACAAGCAGCGTCGGTTGCTCCCAACCATGACCGAACTCGATCACTACCGAAGCGACCGCTCAAACTTCCTACCGACATCCCCAGACGACCTCAACGGCGAGAAAACGCCGCTTGATTTCATCATCGTCACCGGCGATGCGTACGTAGACCACCCGTCGTTCGCGGCGGCTCTCATCGGGCGATTGCTCGAGTCGCGCGGCTACCGCGTAGGGGTGATCGCGCAACCCGACCGGCGGTCACCTGAGGATTTTGCACGCCTCGGCCGCCCGCGGCTTGCGTTTCTGGTAAGCGCCGGCAACATGGACTCGATGGTGGCAAACTACACCGTCTCGGGCAAGCCGCGTCGACGCGACGCCTACAGCCCGGGCGGACTCGGCGGGCGACGGCCGGACCGTGCGACGCTTGTGTACTGCACGCGCATCCGCGAGGCGTTCAAAAGCGTCGATATTGTGGTCGGTGGGATCGAGGCGTCGCTCCGGCGCCTCGCCCATTTCGACTACTGGTCGGGGCGGATGCGCCGCTCTATGCTGCTCGACTCCAAGGCCGACCTGCTGGTGCACGGGATGGGAGAACGCACGGTGCTGCGCGTCGCCGAGGAGCTCGACCGCGGTCGACGCGCGGCCGAGCTGAGCGAAATCCCCGGCACGGTCTGGAAGTGTCGGGCGAGCGATAGAGACCGGGTTGAGCGCGCCGCCGAACGGTTTGGGCGTGCGGTGACGCAGCTCCCCGACTGGGACGCGCTGCGCGACGCCGCCGGCGGTAAGGCTGCCTACGCGCGGAGCTTTGGGCTGCAGCACCGCAACACCGACGCGCGCAACGGAGACCTGCTGGTGGAACCCTACGGACCGACGCTCGTGGTGCAGAATCCGCCGTCGCTCCCGCTCGACGGCGCTGAGCTCGACGAGATCTACGAGCTCCCCTATACCCGCACCTTTCATCCCGATTACCTCGCCTCCGGCGGAGTCCCGGCGATAGAGGAGGTCCGTTTCAGCCTCGTAAGCAACCGCGGTTGCTTCGGCGGCTGCAGCTTCTGCGCGCTCGCGTTTCACCAGGGCCGCTGCGTAACCGCACGCAGCCTCGAGAGTCTGGTGCGTGAGGCGAAGGCGATCACGCGGCTTCCCGGGTTCAAGGGGTATATCCACGATGTCGGCGGGCCTACTGCAAACTTCCAGCGGCCGTCCTGCAGTAAACAGCTACAGCACGGCGTCTGTAAGGATCGTCAGTGCCTACACCCCGAAGTCTGCGGCAAGCTCGAGGTAGACCATAGCGAGTACCTTACGGTACTGCGTACGCTACGCACGCTGTCCGGCGTGAAAAAGGTGTTTGTCCGCTCCGGCGTTCGTTTCGATTATCTCATGCTCGACCGCGACACTAGCTTCCTCGAGGAACTCTGCCGTCATCACGTCTCGGGACGCCTCAAGGTCGCACCGGAGCACATCTCACCGAACGCGCTCGCCGCGATGGGTAAGCCCGGTGCGCAGGTCTATAACCGCTTCGCCGAGGCATTCGCCTCCGTTAACCGCAAGCTCGGCATGAAGCAGTTTCTGGTGCCGTACTTCATCTCGAGCCACCCCGGGACCACCCTCGCCGACGCGGTGGCGCTCGCCGAGTATTTCCGCGACCACGGCGGCACGCCCGAGCAGGTGCAGGATTACTACCCCACCCCCGGTACGCTCGCGTGCTGTATGTACCACACCGAGATCGACCCGCGCACCGGGAGTCCGGTGCCGGTGCCGAAAACCGCCCACGACAAGGCGCTGCAGCGCGCGCTGCTTCAGTACAGCGACCCCAAGAACTACCACAAAGCACGCGAAGCGTTGCAGAAGGCCGGTCGCGCCGAGTTGATCGGGGCCGGCCCGCGCTGCCTCATAGGTGAACGACCGCCGCGACGAACGGACTCACCGCCGCCGCCCCGATCGGCCGGCAAGGCCGGAACCCGCAACTCAGCGAAGCCCGGTACATCCAACAGCTCCGACCGGTCCGGTAACACCCACCGGTCGGGTACACCCGGACGGTCCGACCGGTCCGGTAGCTCCCGAAAATCCGGTCGTCATAAACCGATATAGAAGCGGGCCTCAGCCGGTTCGTTGGGCTCAAGTTTGAACGTGATTCCGGTCCGCAACGGGAAGCGGCCGATGTTGTACCCAAGCAACGTGAGAAGTTCCACACCGAGATAGACGGCGTCGTGCGCCTCAACGCGTTGCAACTCGATGTCGTACTCCGCCTGACGCTCGGCGAAGACCGCGGCCGCAAAACCTCCGATGTGAAACCCGAAACGCAGCGGGATGTCCGTGAGCGCGAGCGTGGTGCGGTACGAAAGTCGCGCGCGCACCCACCCCGGCAGGCCGTCATCGGGCGCAGGGGCGCTGTAGCCGGGCGGTTCGTACGGACTGCGAATCCGCGCGGTGCCGGTAGAGTACTGCGAGCCGGCGACAAGCGACAGACTGCGCCCCGACGGTCCGAGCGGAACGGCAACCTCGCTGTCTATTTGTGGCCTGACACCGTCGCGCGGCCGGCCGAACTCCGGCAGGTCTCCGGATAGCTGCGCGCGCGCGGAGGCCAGGCGCGGCGTGTAGAGATCGCGTTCCGATCGCGGTCCGCTCCGGCTCGCGCTCACGCCGCCGCCGAGCTCAAGAAGCTCACGCGACCGGCCTCCTTCCGGAGTATCGAAGCGCAGGCTGAAGTCGTCCTCGGCAACCTGAAGCGCGGTATACGACGCGAGACCGT